>NZ_JCABYM010000102.1:0-31014 GCF_059499385.1 Limnoglobus sp.
CTAACCCTCCCCCCCAAGGGGGGAGGGAACAAGAGTCGGGCCTCGCAAAGCCTCGGCCCGACCTACGAAACCACGTCCTCCTCGCCGACGTGCTGACCGACCCCCTGCCCCGCGTGGATGCGTTCTTCTGCGACCCAGGCCGCCGCGCCGACGGCCGCCGCTTCCTGTCGGTCGCCGACTATCAGCCACCACCAGCCGCCGTACTCGCACGGTTCCCGCCCGGCTTCCCGGCCGCGTTCAAGCTCGCCCCCGGCGTGCCGTGGGACGACCTGCACGCCTTCGACGGCGAAGCCGAGTTCATCTCCCTCGACGGCGAACTGAAGGAGTGCGTCCTTTGGCTCGGCCCGCTGAAAACGTGTCGCGTCCGAGCGACCGCCCTGCCCTCCGGCGAAACCCTCGCGGCCGTCGAACCCGCCGCGCCCCCGCCGACGAGCGAACCGCTCCACTACGTCTACGACCCCGACCCGTCGCTCACACGGTCCGGGCTGCTCACCAACTTCGCCGCCACCATCGACGGCCGGTTGCTCGACGAGCGGATCGGCTTCCTCACGTCCAACGATTTGAAACCGACGCCGTTCGCCACGATCTACGAGGTCGAGGAAACGCTTCCCTTCCACGCGAAGAAACTCGGCGAGTGGTTCCGCACGCACGACATCGGCCGCGTCACCGTCGTGAAGCGCGGCTCACCGGCCGACGCGGACGAGCTGCTCCGCAAGTGGAAGCTCGCCGGCACGCGACACCGCGAGGTGCTGCTCACGCAGGCCGCGGGGAGGCCGGTCGCGATCATCGCGACCCGCGCCGTATAACAACGCTGATTTTCAAACTCTCCGTGAGGTGCGGCCGTGGCGCTCGTGGTGCAGAAGTTCGGCGGGTCGAGTGTCAAGAACGCCGACCGCGTGATGGAGGCGGCGCGGAAGGCGATTCGTGCGAAACACGAGGGCAACCAGGTGATGGTCGTCGTCTCCGCCCAGGGCAGCACCACGGACGACCTCATCGCGAAGGCCCACGAGATCAGCGGCACGCCGTCCGCCCGCGAGATGGACATGCTCCTCGCGACCGGCGAGCAGATCAGCATTGCCCTCACCGCGATGGCGATTCAGGAACTCGGCGAGAAGGCGATCAGCTTCACCGGCCCGCAGATCGGCATCGTCACCGACAGCACGCACCGCAAGGCCCGGATCAAGAAGATCGACACGTCGCGGCTGTCGCAGGCGCTCGAGAGCGGGCACATCGTCGTCCTCGCCGGGTTTCAGGGCACGGACGAGCTGGACGACATCACAACCCTCGGCCGCGGCGGGTCGGACACCACGGCCGTCGCCGTCGCCGCGGCGCTGAAGCAGGCCGGGTACGAGGTGCAGTGCGAAATCTTCACCGACGTGGACGGCGTCTACACGACCGACCCGCGGATCGTGCCGGACGCCCGGAAGATGGACGCCATCAGCTACGACGAGATGCTCGAGATGGCGAGTATGGGCGCGGGCGTCATGCACTCGCGGAGCATCGAGTTCGCGAAGAAGTTCGACGTGCCGCTCATGGTCCGCAACTCGCAGTCGGACGCGCTCGGGACGTGGATCGTGCCGGAAGCGGACTGGATGACCGAGATCCCCGTGTGCGGCGTCGCCCTCGCCTACGACGAGGCCCGGCTGACGCTCGAAGGGCTGCCCGACCGGCCGGGCGTGAGCCACAAAATCTTTTCCGCGCTCGCGTCGGCGAACGTCGCCGTGGACATGATCGCACAGAGCGTCGGCAGTGGCGGGAAGGCAACCATCGGGTTCACGGTCATCAACACCGACCGCGAAAAGACGATCAAGACGCTCCAGCCGCTCATGACCGAACTCGGGGCGGCGATCCGCGAGATGGGGAAGGTCAGTAAGGTGTCGGTCGTCGGGGCCGGGATGCGGACCGTTAGCGGCGTCGCCGAGAAGATGTTCCGCGCGCTCGCGGCCGAGAAGATCAACCTGAAGATGATTACGACCGGCGACATCAAGATCAGCGTGCTGATCGAGGAGGAAGAGGTCACCGATGAGGTGATGAAAGACCCGGCCGGGGAGCCGATCAAGAAGGCGCATCTGGAGGCCCGTAAGGCCGTCCGCGGGCGGCAAGCCCTCCGCGCCGTTCACGCCGCGTTCGGGCTGTCGCAGCCGCGGAAGGGGGCGGGCAAGGCCGTCGGCGACTTCCTCAAGCGGCCGGTCCCGCTCGTGTCGCCGGGGTCGGACGACCGCCTGAACGCCGTCGCGAAGCTCGGCGGGATGGAAGACATTCTCGTCAGCGGCGTCCATCTCAACACGGAGCAAAGCCGCATCACGATCAGCGACCTGCCGGACCGGGCCGGGAACTGCGCGACGGTGTTCACGGCCGTCGCCGAGGCCGGGATTCTGGTGGACATGATCGTTCAGAACATGACCGGCCCCGGCAAGGCGGAACTCTCGTTCACCGTGCCGACCGTCGATCTACCGCGGGCGTTGAAGCTGACGCAGCAAGTGGCGAAGGCCATCGACCCGAAGTGCGAAGCGGTCGGCGACGCGAACGTCGCCGTCCTGTTCGTCCTCGGCGTCGGCATGCGGACGCACACCGGCGTCGCGAAGACCATGTTCGGGGCTCTCGCCGAGCGCGGGATCAACATCGCGATGATTAACACGAGTGAGGTGTGCCTCGGCGTCGTCATCGACAAGGCCCGCGGGGCGGAAGCCCTCGCGTGCCTGAAGGCGGCATTTCTCGTTGGCTGATCATTTCATGATCGGCACGCCACCTCCGGGCACAATCGGCGCACCCGCTTGCGGCACGGCCGGCCCGCCCGGAACCGGCGGCTGCGGTTGCGGCGCGACCACCGGCACGCCGCCCGGCAGCCCCGCAGCCGGTTCCCGAGGCGCGATCCCGGCTTCCGCCACCGGGGCGGCCCCTTGTCGGAAGTTCGTCATGTCGTGCCGGCGGATCACGATGCCGCCGCCGTTCGCCCCCGGCCCCATCGTGTAGACGCCGAACTTCCCGGTCGTCGTTTCCGCGATGTACAGCGCCGACTGGCCCTGCGTCACATACCCGGTCACCATCATGAAGTGAACGTCCTGCCGCGGCTCGACGCTGAACTCGGCCGCGAGATCGACCTCGGCGAAGCCGATGATCTTCCCCGCTTGCTTGTCGATGACCGTGCCCAGCAGCTTGCCGGACTTGTAGTCGAGAAGCCACACGCCGTCCGTCTGGATGCGCGGGTTGATCGACACTGCCCCGGTGGACATCACGTAGTCCTGGTAGCGGTCGCTCGCCGCCGCCCCGAGCTGCCGCGGCTGGCCGGCGTAGAACATCGTCGCCACCGCCCCGAGCGCGACCCCGACCGCGCCCGCCACCATCGCCCCTGCTCCCCGCATGGCCCGCCCCCCTCAACCGAGAGTGATTCGCTTGTCCGACGGCGATAGCGTGGCCCGCATAACCTGTCCAGCCGATTTTCCGTGAGGAACCCGCACGACCGGCGTAAAGTGAACGGGACGACCCGCCACGAGAGGATTCCGCCATGCAACGCACGGCCCGCCGCCAACTCGACGCCCGGTTCCTCGTGGATGCGTTCCTCCGGTTGCCGCGATCCGTTCAACTGGCGCTCGTGGGCGTCGCCGCCGTCGGCGCGCTTCTCTATTTCTCCGGGGCGTTCCAGAAGTCCAAACCTGCCGGGCAACCCACGCTCGGCGAGACCGGCGAGCTTACCCCGGTGAACCTCGACACGCCCGGCACCCGCGAGGTGTTCTTCGCGTTCTGGAACGTCGAGAACCTGTTCGACGACAAGAACGACAAGCGGCGGAGCGTGGACGAGGAGTACGACAACCCGTTCGCGGACAACGCCGAGCTGCGGCAACTGAAGCTCGACCGGCTCGCGACCGCGATCCTCAAAATGAACGACGGCAAGGGGCCGGACGTGCTGGCGTGCTGCGAGGTCGAGAGCGTCCGCGCCCTGGAACTGCTGCAAGGCACGCTCAACGCGAAGATCACCGACCCGAAGCTGAAGTACGTCTCGCTCGCGATGAAGAACCTCGACGGCGGGCGGCACATCGCGCCGGGCGTCGTCAGTCGATTCCCCCTCTCCCAGCAGCGCACGCGGATGCTCGAAACGAAGTCCCGGCTCCGCATCCTGGAGACGCACCTGTTCGTCAACGGCCACGACCTCTGCATCGTCGCGTCGCACTGGACCTCGAAGCTCCGACAGGACGACGGCGGGACGGGCGAGGCCGGTCGGGAGAAGTACGCCCGCGGCATCTACGACTATTACAAGTCGCTCGCGGACAAGAACGCGGACACGGACTTCCTCGTCTGCGGCGACTTCAACGAGACGCCGGACGCGAAGGAGCTGACGTTCGACCTCGGCGCGATCGGCGACATCAAGAAGGTCAAGGCCGGGGGCGAGTTCCCGCCGCTGCTGAGTCTGATGGCCGGGAAGACGGCCGACAAGTTCGGCACGATCTATTACAACAAGCCACTCATTTACGACCACGTCTGCGTGTCGCGGGGGCTGCTCGACGACGCCGGGTGGTCGTGCGACCCGGACTCGATCAAGACGGTCACGGACGGGCTGATCCGCACCGGCGCGACGCGGCGGGAGCCGTGGCGGTTCGGCGACCCGGACCGCAACCTCCGAGATTCGGAGCGCGGGTACAGCGACCACTTCCCCCTGACGGTGAAGCTGACCGTCCGCCCGGCGACGCCGACGAAGCAGTGAGGCACGTTCCGCACGCCCGGCAGGACCGGCACGACCGCGATTGCGGTTGCCGACTGTATCACCCGTCGCCGGGCCGACGTGCCGCCGAACGGCCGCCGGGCACTTGAACGACCCGCCGTTACCGGGTAACTTCCAGGAATAGGCTTCGCCGTCCGGTCGGAGGTTCGCATGTCGCGGGTTCTACTCACGGGCTTCCTCGTCGCCCTCGTCGCGTCCCCGTCGTCCGCCCAGGCCCCGCGCGCCGGCGACCCGTTCCGCACGGTCGAGCCGGCCCCGGCTCCCGGCGACAAGGCCGGGAACTGGACGCTGCACTTCCGGTACGCCCCGCCCCGCATCCTCACCGTGGACGTGCCCGGCAAGGGGAAGGTGACGGCGTGGTACATGATCTACCGCATCTATAACACGACCGCGAACCCGCAGGCCGTCACGTCGCTGAAGTTCGAACTCGTGACGAAGGACTTGTACACCCGCCACCTCGACGAGCCGCAGCCGGCGGTGTTCAAGGCCATCGCCGCGAGGGAAGACCCGGACAACGTGATGAACCTCCAGACGACGGTGCAGGTCACGCAGAACCCGATCCCGGTGACGAAACCCGACTCGTTCCCGCGGTACGTGTCCGGGCTGGCGATCTGGACCGACGTGCCGCTGCGGGCGAAGACGACGAACAAGTTCAGCGTCTACGTCAGCGGGCTGTCCGACGGGCTGGTGGCGGAGAAGAAGGACGACGGGAAGAAGCTCATCAAGGTGAAGACGCTGCAACTCGACTTCTCGAAGCCGACCGATAGCACCAACCCCGGCATCGACGACATCAAGCGGGAGAACAACGGCGGCCTCGGCGGGGAGCGGTGGATCTACCGGCCGGTCGATCCGATCGACACGACGGCGGCCGCGGCCCCGAAGGGGAATTAACCGTCGGCGGCCGGCCCCCGGCTGACCGACCGGACGAACGCGATCACCACGGCCGTGACGATGAGTACGGCCATCACCCACTCCGGGTTCCGCCTCAGCCACGCGATCCCCTTCCGCGCCGACACGCCGACCGCCTTCCGCGGCTTCGACTCCCGCATCCCTTCCCGCAACCCCAAGTAGCGGCTCCGCAGGTGGGCCGTGGCGTAGGCCCAGTCGGTGGCGAGTTGCTGCCGCTGCGTCAGCACCAGATTCCGAAAAATGGGCAGCGCGTGCTGGTTGCTCACGAGCGTGAGAACTAGCTGTCCGTGTTCGACGAACCACGCGCGGTCGGCGTCCACGGCGACGGTCCGCCGCGCCTCGCGGACCGACTCCACGAACCCGAACACGGTCGCGGGCGTGGCCAGGTCTTCGGACGGGACCGAGAAGTACGGTTGCAGCTTCTCCCACGCCTTCAGCACCCGCCGCATGGCGACGAGTTCGCCGTACCCCTTCCGCCGCTCGGCCGGGGAGTACGTCGCCCCCGGCGGGACCGGCTCGACATTCGGTACGTCCACGCCCGGCAGGGCGGGCTTCGGCTTCTTCTTTTTCTTCTTCGGCTTCTTCAGTTTGGGCGGTCGCGGCTTCGCCGGCGGCCTCTTCTCCAGCATTCGCGGCACGGACACGACCTCGGCTTCGAGGACAACCGGCTGCGCGGACTTCCCAGCGAGCACGTCGGCGTCGAGGACGATGTCGTTCGCGGCCGTCCGTTGCCGTTCGCGTTCCAGTTTCGACTGCTGGGCCGCGCGGTTCGCCTCCTCGATGAGCGAAATCATTGCCTGGGCGAGCCGGTTCATCCCCTCGGTGACGAGGTCCGGGTGAACCAGTTGGTGCGGCCGCAGCTTCTCCATCTGCCCGAGTGCCCGTTGCTCCACGTCCATCGCGGAGATCGGCCCGGCGGGGACACCGAGGAGTGCCCGGTCGTCCGGCGGCCACGGCCCCGGCGGGAGGGCTAGCCAATTGCGCAGGAGGTCGAGGTTCATTGGTCGGGCTGTTTTACGAACTCGAAGTTGCCCTTGCCGCGACTTCGGCGGGGACGGTAAAAGGGGCAATTCTCACGACCCGTTGGATGCCCCGGTCGACGGAGCGGCCGCTTCATGCGTAGTTTTTATCGCGCGCTCAAGTTCTCCTGGGTGTACCGCGGGCGGCTCCTCTTCTCCGTGGTCTGCGCGATCCTCGTGGCGGCCCTGTGGGGCGCGAACATCTCCAGCGTCGGCATCGTCCTCACGATCCTGGCCGAGAACAAGACGCCGCACCAGAAGGTCCAACAGAAGATCGACGAGCTTGAAGCCGAAAAGCAGAGATGGGAAAAGGAGCAGACCGACGTTCAGGCCAAGTTGAAGGAGGTCGAAAAGCAACCGAACGCGGTGGACCGCGAGAACGTCCTCCGGCGACTGAACGACAAGCTCGCCGCCATCCACGGCCACCTGCAAGACGTGAACGCGCGGCTTTATTGGAACCGCCTCTTGCAAATGCAGATCACGCGGTTCCTACCGAACGACCCGTTCGAGATGTTCGTCTGGGTCATGGTCGCCGTCGTCGTCGGCGTCGGGCTGAAAGGCGTCTTCGACTTCGGCCAGGAAGTCCTCGTCGGCGGGACGATCAATCGCACCCTGTACGACATCCGCAACCGGCTGTTCCGGTCGCTCGTCCACCAGGACACGAAGCAACTGGCGGAGGCCGGCACGTCCGAGGTCATGTCCCGGCTGACGAACGACGTGGAGCAGCTCGGCCAAGGCATCAAGACACTCTACGGCCGCCTCGTCGTCGAGCCGCTGAAAGCGCTCGTGTGCCTGTACCTCGCGTTCCAGATATCGTGGCAACTCACCGGCGTGTTCGTGGTCCTCGTGCCGCTCGCCCTCATCATGCTGACGAAGCTCAGCCGGATGATGCGGCGGGCCGCGAAGAAGTTACTCGAGCGGATGTCCGACCTGTACCAAATCATCCGCGAGACGATCGACGGCATCCGAGTCGTGAAGGCGTTCACGATGGAACCCTACGAGCGGAGGCGGTTCCGCCGGGCGGCCGACGACTACGCCCGGCGGGCGCAGCGGGTGTCGAACATCGACGCGTTCGCGGGGCCGATGATCGAGTGGCTCGGCGTCATCGCACTCGGGTGCGCGCTCACGACCGGGGCATACCTTGTCATCACAGGCAATAAGCGGATCCTCGGCATGAACATGCGGGGCGACGACCCGCTCGGGTTCACCGAACTGCTGACGCTCTACACGCTGCTCATCGCCGTCGCCGACCCGGTGCGGAAGTTGTCGAGCGTGTACACGAAAATCCAGGCCGGGGCGGCCGCGGCGGATCGCATCTTCGCGCTCGCGGACAAGGTTCCGACGGTGACCTCGAACGCGGACGGCCCGGTGCTGCCGCGGCACGCGCGGGCGATCGAGTTCCGCAACGTCACGTTCGCCTACGACGAGGCCACGGAGACGCCCACGCTCAACGTGGTGAACCTTCACGTCGCGGCGGGCGAAACCGTCGCGCTCGTCGGCCCGAACGGGTGCGGCAAGTCCACGCTCCTCGGCCTCTTGCCGCGGTTCTACGACCCCGATGTCGGCATGGTGCTGATCGACGGCATCAACGCCCGCACGGTCAACCTCCGCAGCCTGCGGAAGCAGGTCGGCGTCGTCACGCAGCACACGGTGCTGTTCCAGGACACGGTCTTCAACAACATCGCCTACGGGAAGCCCGGCGCGACCCGTGAGGAAGTCGAGGCCGCCTCGCGGAAGGCGTTCGCCCACGAGTTCATCGAGATGCTGCCGGGCGGGTACGAGACGGTCATCGGCGGCGGGTGGAAGCCGTCCGGCGGCCAGGAGCAGCGGCTGGCCCTCGCGCGGGCGATCCTTCGCAACCCGAGCATTCTGATCCTCGACGAGTTCACGAGCCAGATCGACCCGGAGAGCGAGGCGAAGATTCACCTGGCAATCAAGGAGTTCGTGAAGGGCCGGACGACGTTCCTGATCACGCACCGGATGTCGAACGTGGAAATCGCCGACCGGATCGTCGTGATGGACGCCGGCAAGGTCGTGGCCGTCGGCACGCACCCGCTCTTGATGGCGAGCTGCCAACTCTACCAGCGTCTGTACGACGCGCAGCTCGTCCTCCGCTCCGACGCGGCGTAACCCCTGACTTCCGAAGTCCGGCTTCGACTTCGGAAGTCGTTGCGGACGAGGGGCTGTTGCCGGTGGCTGAAACTCCGTGAGAGGATCGACTTCCGAAGTCGAAGCCGGACTTCGGAAGTCTGGCGCTTCTCCCAACCCCGCTACGACCATAAGGTGAACGGTGGCCTTCTTCTCACGGTCCACCGATGCCGCCGCCTGAACCCGAACCCGTCACGATCGTCATTCCCGTCCACAACGGCGCGGACAAGCTCGAACCGGCCCTCCGAGCGTGGTCCGAGTTCCTGCAAACTCAACTCGGCCGCGGGTACGACCTCGTCGTCATCGACGACGGCAGCACGGACAAGACGCCGACGATCCTCGAACAACTCGTCGGCTCCATCCCGAACCTACGGTTGCTGAAGCACGACCGCCGCCGCGGGTACGGGGCGGCCCTCCGCACGGCCCTCGCCGAACCGACGCACCCGATCCTTTGCTACACGGCCGTCGATTACCCGTACACGCCGAGCGACCTCACGAAGTTGCTGAAGCGGCTCGGCGAATCGGTCCCCGTGTACGACGTGCATCGCACGGTCGAGGCGGTCAGCGGCTGTCGCACCGGCCGGCCGGTCCCCGCGGTCTGGAAGCTCGTCGGCCGCGGTTACCGCCTGTTCCTCCGCGTCGCGCTCGGCATCGCCCCGCCGCCGCTCGACGGGTGGCTCGGCTTCCAAGAACACTTCCGCTCCTGGGTGCTGTGGCTCGTCATGGGCGTGCCGCTCGTGGACGTGCGGGCCGCGTTCAAGGTGTTCCGCCGTTCGGTCTTCGACCGGTTCCCGCTCCAGTCCGACAGCGACTTCGTCCACGCGGAAATCTTCGCGAAGCTGACGTTCCTATCCGTCCTCGTCGCCGAGGAGCCACTGACGCCGAAGCCGGACGAAACGCCGGCGACGGAGTGGGCCGACTTCTGGACGGTGTTCAAGGACGCGCAGTTCCACAGCCCGCCGCCCGCGGTTTCGACCCCCGTGCCGCCATGACCGCCGATGGCCGCGAGCGCATCCTGTTCGTGACCGGCAAGCTCGCGGAGCCGTCCCTCCGCCGGGTGCTGGCGGAGTTGCAACCGAAGGCGTCGTTCGAGGCGGAAGTCGCCGTCCTGCCGATCACCGTCGCGGCCCTGATGACGACGAAGTGGGTCGCGAGCCATCTCACCGTCCCCGAATCCATCGACCGCATTTTGTTACCCGGCCTTTGCCGCGGGGAAGTGAACGAGATCGCCAGTCGCCCGACGGCGCTCGGGCCGAAGGACTTGCGCGACCTGCCGGAATACTTCGGCCACCGGTCCGGCCCGCCGCCCGGCTACGGCGGCCACGACATCGAAATCGTCGCCGAGATCAACCACGCCCCGAAGTTGACGCTCGACGAAATCTTGACGCTCGCCCGCCGCCACCGGGCCGACGGCGCGGACGTGATCGACCTCGGCTGCGATCCCGGAACGACGTGGCCACGGGTCGGGGAAACCGTGTCGGCCCTGCGGTCCGAAGGGTTCAGCGTCTCCATCGACTCGTTCGACCCGGCCGAGGTCGAAGCGGCGCTCGCGGCGGGGGCGGAGTTGGTCCTCAGCGTGAACGGCTCGAATGTTAACCTCGCGAAGCAATGGTGCGACTCGTTCCCCGACATCGAAGTCGTCGCCATCCCGGACACACCGACCGATCTCGAAAGCCTGGATCGCACCGTCGAGAAATTGCAGCAGTTCGGCGTGAAGCACCGGCTCGACCCGATCCTCGAACCGATCGGCTTCGGCTTCGCCGCGTCGCTCGGGCGATACGTCGAGACGCGCCGCCGCCACCCGGACGCCGAGATCATGATGGGCATCGGCAACCTGACGGAACTGACCGACGCCGACTCCGCGGGAATCAACGTCATGCTCGCCGGGTTCTGCCAGGAACTCGGCGTGCGGAGCGTGCTGACCACGGAGGTCATCAACTGGGCGCGGAGCAGCGTGAAGGAGTTCGCCCTCGCCCGACGGCTGGTCTACCACGCCGTCCGCGAGAAAGTGCTCCCGAAGCGGCTCGAACCGAACCTCGTCCTCCTCCGCGACCCGAAGTTGCACGTTCACGGTGAGGACACGCTGCGAGAGTTGGCCTCGCGGATCACCGACCGCAACTACCGCATCTTCGCCGAGCGCGGCGAGCTGCATGTCCTCAACGGCAAGATGTACCTCCGCGGGACTGACCCGTTCGTGCTGTTCGAGCAGATTCAGGAGCGCGACGAGAAGATGGACCCGTCGCACGCCTTCTACCTCGGCTACGAGCTGGCGAAGGCGGTGACGGCCCTGACGCTCGGCAAGAACTACGAGCAGGACCGTGCCCTGCGATGGGGCTTCCTGACCGTGCCAGAAATCAGCCATCGGACCGCGGGGCTATAATCACGTCATGGCCGCGTCGAACCCGCCGCTCGTTGAGGAGTTGATCCCCTGCCCCGACCCGTGGGACGTGGCCCGCCAGCTCGCCCACCTGCCGCACCTGCTGTTCCTCGATTCGTCCGAGCGCCACCCGGACCGTGGGCGGTACTCGTATGTGATGGCCGATCCGGTCGAGACGATCACCGACTTGAAGGATTTTCGGACGAATGATTCGCCCGCGGTGTCCGGGCTGCCGCCGTTTCAGGGCGGCTACGCCGGTCAGTTCGGGTACGGGTTGGCGAATCAGTTCGAGCGAGTACCGCGACCACGGCAGGACGAGTTCCAAGTTCCCGACCTGTTCGTGAACCGGTACGACTGGGTCGTCTCTTTCGACCATCAAAGGAACCGGGCGTGGCTCGTTTCGCGAGGGCGGGCGAACTCATCGGGGCTACGCGAGATCAAGGCTCTCTTCGAGTCGCGCACCCCGTTTACCGGCTATGCCAAGCGGAACGAACAACCTTCGCGGCCAGACAGCTTCGTGTCGCGGCCGACCGGGGGCACGGTAGGCCCGAACGTGCATTCCAACTTTACGCGAAACGAGTACGTCACGGCCGTCGAGCGGGCCATCGAGTACGTTCACGCCGGAGACACCTTTCAAGTCAACCTCTCGCAGCGGTTGCTCGCTCCCTTGACGGAGCACCCGCTGGAACTTTACGGCCGCCTCCGCCGCGCGTCCCCGGCCCCCTACGCCTGCTACTTCGACATGGGTGACTACCAAATCGCCTCCGCGTCGCCGGAGCAGTTCCTGAAGGTCACGGACGGCGAGGTCGTCACCCGGCCCATCAAGGGCACGCGGCCCCGCGGCTACACGCCGGAGGAAGACGCCGCCCGCCTGCTCGACCTGGTGACGAACCCGAAGGACCGGGCCGAGAACGTCATGATCGTGGACCTACTCCGCAATGACCTCGGCCGCGTGTGTGAGTACGGGTCGGTCCGCGTGCCGAAGGTGTGCGAGGTCGAGACGTACAATTACGTCCACCACCTCGTCTCCGAGGTCCGCGGCAAGCTGCGGCCGGGGCTGACGCCGTTCGACCTGCTGCGGGCCGCGTTCCCCGGCGGGTCCGTCACCGGCGCGCCGAAGGTACGGGCGATGGAGATCATCGCGGAGTTGGAGCCGACCGCCCGCGGGCCGTACTGCGGCAGCGTCGGGTTCATCGGGTTCGACGGGGCGATGGACTCGAACATCCTGATCCGCACGTTCACCGCCGGCCGCGGGTGGCTGCAGTTCCCGGTCGGCGGCGGCATCGTCGCGGATTCCGACCCGGAACGCGAGTACGAGGAAACCCTCCACAAGGCGGCCGGCCTCTTGCGGGCGTTGAAGACATGATCCTCGAAGGGCTGGTGACGACGACGAATTCCGACGGGTCGCCGCACCTCGCGCCGATGGGCCCGCGCGTGACGGCCGACCTGCGGACATTTTTGCTTCGCCCGTTCCCGACTTCGACGACGTACCAGAACCTCCGCCGGCACGGCGAGGGCGTGCTGCACGTCACCGACGACGTGCTGCTGCTCGCGAAGGCGGCCGTCGGCAAGGTAGACGCTTTTCCGCCGCACCGGCGGGCCGGCCACGTCCGCGGGTTCATTCTGAGTGATGCGTGCCGGTACTTAGAGTTTCGTGTGAAGTCGCTCGACGACTCGGAGCAGCGGGTGCGGATCGAGGCCGAGGTTGTCGCGACCGGAACACAACGGGACTTCTTCGGCTTCAACCGCGCGAAACACGCGGCCCTCGAAGCCGCGATCCTGGCGACGCGGTTCCACATTCTGCCGGCAGACGAGATCGAAGCCGAGTTCAGGCGGCTGCGGGTGATCGTGGACAAGACGGCCGGGCCGCAGGAGTTCGAGGCGATGGCGTTCCTGGAACGCGAGTGGGCAGACTACCGCGCGAGGGCCACCCGATGACGGTCGTGGCCCCGTGTCGGCTTCACTTCGGGCTGTTCCATGTCCCGGTCGAAAGGTTGACCGCGTGGCCCGACGGCACACCGGTGAGGAACTTCGGCGGCCTGGGGATGATGGTGGTCGATCCACAAGTCCGCGTTCGCGTAACATCCTCACGGCAGTTCATGCCAGCCAACGGCAGCCTCGCCGACCGCGCGACGGCGTTCGCGAAGGTCGTGGGGGACCGGATCACGTTCCCGTCCTCCGGCAGCTACCTCCGCTTCCACGCGGACGGGCCGCCGGAACATGTGGGCCTCGGCGTCGGCACGGCCCTCGGCATGACATTGGCGTTCGCCGCCAACGACGCGGAAGGTGGCAATTACGTTCCGCAGCAACAACTACCCGCGGTAGTCGGCCGCGGCCGACGGTCGGGTATCGGCGTTCACGGCTTCTACTACGGTGGCTTCATCGTCGATGACGGCAAGCTCGGCGACGAGTTGCCCGTCTTGCGGGAACGCATCGACGTGCCGTCCGACTGGCGAGTCGTGCTGGCCCGGCCGCCCGTGCCCGGCGCGTGGCACGGCGAAGCCGAACGAACCGCGTTCCGCCGCCGGCGGTCGGCGGCCGAAGCCCTCGACACCACTTCCCGACTGTCACGGCTCGCGAGCGAGTTCATCGTCCCCGCGCTGAAGCGGGCCGACTTCGACACGTTCGCCGTGAACCTGACGGACTTCAACCGGATCGCCGGCGAGCCGTTCGACGACGACCAGGGTGGCCCCTACGCGGGACCGGCGGTCGCCGGGATCATCGACGAGCTGCTCGAGTGGGGCGTCCGCGGCGTCGGCCAGTCGTCGTGGGGACCGACCGTGTTCGCGTTCGCCCGGAACGAGGCCGAGGCGACCGAACTGGCGGACCGGCTGCGTGACCGCTTCCCGAACCTCGCCGACCTGCGGGTGACGGCCGCTGACAACCAGGGCGTGAGAGTTCTACCCGACGATCAGCCGGGTTAAGCCGACGAGGAACACGTCCGCCGACAAGACGAGCAACGAGCAAATCACGACGCTATCGGTCGCCGCCGTGCCGACTTCTTCCGACCCGCCGCGGGCGGACAGGCCGAGGTAGCAACCCGTCACGCCGGTCAGGAAGCCGAAGGCGAGCGTCTTCAGCAGCGCGGGCAGCACGTCGAAGAGGTACAGTTCCCGCATCACGGCTGTTTGGTACTTAAGCCACGTCGTCTGGCCGATGACCGACTCCGCGACGAACCCGCTGCCGATGGCGAGTGTGGCGATCAGGACGTGCAACAGCGGCACGGCCAGGACGCACGCCAGCACTCGCGGGGCGACGAGCCGCTTCATCGGCGACACGCCGAGCAGCTCGAGCGCGTCCACCTGCTCGTTCACCCGCATGGCCGCCAGCTCCGCGCCGATGCTCGCGCCGGTGCGGGCCGCCACGATCAGCCCCGCGCCGATGGGGGCGAGTTCCAACAGCACGGCCGCCGCGAGAAACGTCGGCAGGAACTCGACGGCCCCCGTGCCGGTCTTCTGCAACACGCCGCGGGTGTGCATCCAGATGACGACGCCGAGCGCGAGGCCGGCGACCGCCGCCAGCGGCAGCCCGCCGACGAGCACGCGGTAGAACGGCCGCAGCCACAGGCCGGGCCGGACGGCGGTGCGGAACAGGGTGACGAGCGCGAGAGCCGAGAAGTGCGTCCAGTGGCCGACGGCGGCGAGCGTGTTCATGGGGGCGTCGGTTTCGTGGCCGCGAAGGTCCAGTGGCGGTCGGTCGTTTGCCTCACCGAATCCGAGGCGAACCCGAGTCCGCCCACGATGGATCGGACATCGTCCAGGGACAATGCCGCCCGCAACGAGTTCGCGAACAGCGTCCGCTGATGGTCATTCGCGTCCCCGGCGTAAGTCTTGACGAGCCGTGTGAGTTCTTCCTCCGACTCCGGCCGCAACAGGTCGCGGACGAACAGCGCCCCGCCCGGCCGACAGACGCGGACCATCTCGGCGAAGCAGTCGGTGGGGTTGGGAATGTGATGAATGATGCTGTTCGACACGACGGCCGCGAAGTGCCCGTATGGGTAGGCTAACTCGCGGCCGTTCACCTTCTCCAACTTGATCCGCTTGCCGAACCCGGCCCCCGATACGTTCCGGGCCGCGATCCGCAGCATCTCGTCGGCGAGGTCGATGGCGACCAGTGCTACCCGCGGCGACTGCCGGCACATCTCGATTGGGATTTGCGCGGTCCCCGTTCCGACATCGAGGAGAGGGTTGTCGGCGTGCGGGAAGGTCGAAAAAAAATCCGCCGCGAACGCCCGGTTCACGGCGGAGTGGTCCATCTCGTCGTAGTCGCGGGCCTCGTCGGGCGTGTCCATCACTTCGGGTTCGAGGACGCGCTCCAACATGGCGGCTCCGATCAAGTCAGGCAGAGGTCCGGTTCGACCGCGTCCGACGGTTCCCGCTCGGCCCGCCGGTGCAGTTCGTCCCGGCATTCCGCGATCAGTTGGTCGCGGAGCGCCCAGTTGTGGACGCCGCAGCGGTCCCATTCGAGCAGCACGGCGGACGTGGCCGGGTTCATTTTCGCAACCCGCGTCAACCAGACAACGCCCGCGTCGGTTTGAAGTTGTTCCGTCTTCGGGTGGTGCCACGCCAGGTGCGTCGCCAGGCAACCCTGTGAGGCACACCGGGTGAACGCCCCGTGAATGAGCAGCGGGCTGGCGGCTTCCAAAAGCTCCACGATTCGCTCCAGGCCGCGATTGGTCGCGTGGGGAAGCCAACGGGTGCGGAACTCCTGAAGCGTCGGTAGCGTCGCCATTAGCACTCCTCCCGCGGTTCTGGCGGTCGAAGACCAGGGCGGCCCAAGTCCTGGGCCGAAAGTATCGACAGTTAAATGAGTGTTCTTGCGTTGCCGCGGAACACGTTTTGGGGACTTTTTGTCGCTGTTCTGGGTGGTCTCAATTCCCGCCGAGGTGAGGTACAGGCGGGCACAGCGGTCAAGTCTGGGGGCATCCTACTGCCCGCCGGCGCGGGGTGTCAAGGATGCCACCTGGAGGCAGGCCTTGGGTTCCGGACTTGGGCGCGCGGACTACTATCCCCCCACGGTACTTACGGAGACGATGAAGGAGGAAAGATTTTTTCGATTTTCCCGGCCGTCGATCTGAACAAATAGCCAAAGACATCGGGCCGAACGATTGGGCGATCCGATATCTTAATAATGGCATTTCATGAGATAGAGAGGCAAGGTTTCAATTTGATTTAAAGTTCTGTACGTCAGTCGAGCAAACCCTCGCTCGCTCGACTGACTCATCATCCCAGCCGCCTTACTGCCGTTCCGGACGTAGCCCACGCACCACGGCCCCGGCCTTCCACATCTCGCTCTCCGCTATCTCCTTCAGTTCCTTCTCGAGCTGCTGCCGGTAGTCCGGCTTGCTGTTCGCCTCCAGCGTGCGGCGGGTTTCCTCGCCGGTCGCCACGGACTCGTACAGCTTCTCGAACACCGGCTTCGACGCGTCGCGGAAATGTTTGAACCAATCGAGCGCGCCGCGCTGCGCCGTCGTCGAGCAGTTCGCGTACATCCAGTCCATGCCCCGCTCGCCGATGAGCGGGTAGAGGCTCTGCGTCGCCTCCTCGACCGTCTCGTTGAACGCCTCGCTCGGGCTGTGGCCGTGCGCGCGAAGCACCTCGTACTGAGCGAGCCACAGGCCGTAGATCGCGCCCATGAGCACGCCGCGCTCGCCCGTCAGGTCGGAGAACACTTCCTTCTGGAACGTTGTCTCGAACAGATAACCAGACCCGATGGCGACGCCGAGTGCCAGGCAGCGCTCGCGGGCCTTGCCGGTGGCGTCCTGGTGAATCGCGAAGCTGCTGTTGATGCCGCGGCCTTCGAGGAACAACCGGCGGACGGTCGTGCCGGACCCCTTCGGCGCGACCAGGATCACGTCGATGTCCGCGGGCGGGATCACGCCGGTCTGGTCCTTGTAGACGATCGAGAACCCGTGGCTGAAGTAGAGCGCCTTGCCCTTCGTGAGCAGCGGCTTCAGCTTCGGCCACATGTCCTTCTGCCCGGCGTCGGACAGCAGGTACTGGATGACCGTGCCCTTCGCCGCGGCCTCTTCCGGCTCGAACAGCGTCTTGCCGGGAACCCAGCCGTCTTCGAGGCAGAGGTCGTAAGCCTTGCCGCCCTTCCGCTGGCCGACGATGACGGTGACGCCGTTGTCCCGCATGTTCAGCGACTGGCCGCGGCCCTGCACGCCGTACCCGAGGACGGCGACCGTCTCGCTCGCCAGGATTTGCTTCACCTTCGCCGGCGGGTAGTCGGCCCGCTCGATGGCCACTTCCTTGAACTCGCCCACGATCATGTCTTTCATCGTCGTCGCACCTCGGTGGATGGGGAGAACCGCACGGACAGGATACTCGCCGATTAACTCGGCGTCAAGAATCTTGACATCAAGATACTTGCGGGTAAGCTGTAGGGCATGGGACAGGACGCGGACGTGATCGACCGGATGATCGCCGACTGGCAGCGGGTGCGGCCGGACCTCGACCCGTCGCCGCTCGCGGTCGTCGGGCGGGTGATCGTCCTCGCCCGCCACCTGGAGCAGAGCGTCGAGGCCGTGCTGAAGCCGCACGGGCTGACGCTCGGCCAGTTCGACATCCTCGCCACGCTCCGCCGCCGCGAGCCGCACGGCGGGCTGAACCCGACGCAGCTCTGCGAGAACGTGGCGCTCACGTCCGGCGGCATGACTTCGCGGCTGGACAAGCTGGAAGCGGCGAAGCTGATCGAGCGGCAACCGGACCCGACCGACCGCCGCGGCGTGGTGGTCGTGCTGACGGCGAAGGGGCGGAAGCTGATCGACGCGGCGACGCGGACGCGGTTCGAGGAGGCGGCCGACTCGATGCCGACCCTGTCGGCCGCGGAGGTGGGGCGGTTGGAAGAATCCTTGCGAAAGTGGCTCGCGGCGTATTCCTAATCGTCCACCACTTCTTCCATCAACGAAATCGCGATCACGTCCTTGCGGCTGACGAGTACCCGCTTGCGGTTCCGCTTCACGCCCGTCGATACGGATCCCGCGACGTAGTTCTCGCGGGTGTTGTCCGTGTCCCGCAGGTCGTGTAGGTCGCAGTTCCTCACATCGAGGAAGTGGTCGTCGAACGCCTTCAGCAGCCCGAGGCAGACGAACTCGCTGTGGAAGTCGATGACGACCTTCTTGCCGATGAACTCGTCGAGCATGTGACACTCCAAACCTGACTTCCGAAGTCCGGCTTCGACTTCGGAAGTCGATCCCGCGCAGGGGGCGTCCGAAGTCCCGGCAACCGCCCCTCCGTCCGCCCGACTTCCGAAGTCGAAGCCGGACTTCGGAAGTCGGGCGCGCGAAAAAATCGGCCTCGCGTCCGCCCCACAGTTTGTGTATGAAGCGGCCCTCAAGATTCTCGACTCCCGCGCGGCCGGAGGGCTTCGGTTGTCCCGCCACCAGTTCCTGTGCGTCCTCGCCCTGTTCGGCGTGTACTGCCTGCTCACGCCCGTCGTGCCGCCGTTCGACGACGAATTCTACTACTGGTGCTGGGCCGAGAGGCTGCAACTCAGCTACTACGACCACCCGCCGATGACGGCGTACATGATCCGGGCCGCGACGTTCCTCCTCGGCGACACGCTACTGGCTGTGCGACTGCCCGCGTGCGTCTCGACGACGTTCGTCTTCGGCGTGGTCCTCGCACTCTGCCGGCCGAAGGCCGTCGCGTGGTGGCTGCTCGTCACGCCGTTGTTCAGCTTCGGGGCGGTCATCGTCACGCCGGACACGCCGCTGCTCATGTTCTGGGCGGCCTACGTCTACTGGCTGGTGAAGGTCCACGAGCGGCTGACGCCACCGGACGGCGAGGGAGACATCCCCTTGCACTACTGGTTGCTCGGCGGCCTGATCTTGGGCTGTGGCGTCCTCGGCAAGTACACGACCGGCCTCGCCGTGCCGGCCGGATTCGCGACGTTCCTGTTCGTCGGCCGGTGGCGGAAGTGGTTCCTCGGCTACGCCCTGCACGGCGTCATCGCGTTCCTCGTCGCGTCGCCGATCCTGATCCACAACCTTCGGCACGACTTCATCCCGCTGATGTACCAGTGGAAGCACTCGATGGGCACGACCGACCCGAACCTGAAGCGGTTCGCGGAGTTCGTCGGCATCCAGGTCGTGCTGGCCGGGACGATGCCGTTCGTGCTGCTGCCGTGGGCGTTCCTGAATTGGCGGCGGCTCGTCGCCGACCCGCGGCTGCGGGTCTGCCTCTGCCTGTACGGGTTCCCGATCCTGTTCTTCCTGTACAAAGCGACCCGCGGGCCGCTCGAAGGGAACTGGGCGCTTGTCAGCTACATCGCGTTCTGGCCGCTCGCCGCGGAGTGGTACGCCGGGGTGCGGCACAAGGCGGTCTGGCGGTGGGCGATGCCCGCGTCGTTCCTCGTGCCGGCGCTCGCGATGGCGTTCGCGGTGATTCACCTGGTTCACCCGTTCGCGGTCATCCCGCCGATCAAGGACCGGCTCATCCGGCAGGCCGAGAAGTTCAAGCTCGCCTACGAGATCAAGGCGGCCGTGGACCGGCTGCCGGAGAAGCGGCCGGTTTTCACGGACACGTACCAGTGGGTGGCGCTCTTACGGTTCGTCGGCGTGGACGCGCGGCAGATCGACGGCGTCACACGCCCCAGTCACTTCACGCAGTTGCCGGAGAAGCTGACCGACCACCCTCGCGGCTACCTGTTTTGGGACGGCGACCCGTGGACGTTCGACCCGGAGCGGCCGAACCGGAAGCTGCTGTCGAGCGACGGGCTGGGGAAGCGGACCCCGATAGTGGCGTTTCCTCTACACGTCCGCGGCGAGTTGGTCGCCGGGTTCGTGATCTGGGAGTACGAAACAATCCGATGAATGGACTCAGCGAAAGTCTCGCGCCAGTCGCCAGCACATGCTGGCGAAGACGCACAGGACGCCGAGGCAAATGACCACGTTCGGAATCGGCATCTGTTCCTTGTGGTTGAGGAGTTCGCGAATCTCTTGATGGGGCATTTGCGGTTCGGGTCGGCGTCTCTTTTTGAGCGGGCGGGATTGCGCCGCGACGACCGCAAGAAGTGAACCGACGATCACCAACACGATCCCGAAGGCGAGTAGGAACCAGGGAAGACTCGTCACGGCGATCGTCTCCTCTCCCGGAATCGGCGTGGCACTCGGGATTCGAGTGCCACGCCGTCGCCCCGGCTTCGCTTAGACGAACTTCGTCTTGCCCGGAACCGGCGTCGGGCCGACCTTGTGCTCGGACTTCAGCGTCCAGTCCTTCGGCATCGTGTCCTCCTGGCTTTCCAGCGCCTGCTTCCAGGTCAGCGTCGGCTTCACGGCCGTGTACGTCGCCATCCGGCCCATGATCGCCGTCATCGTGCTCTCCGTGACGTTCTGCAACTCGTTGACGTGCTTGCCGCCGGCCTTGATGCTGGCGATCAGGTCCTTGTGTTCCTGCACGTAGGGCTTGCTGTCCTCGAACGGGATCGGCTTGCCGTTCAAGCTGGCCTGGCCGTCGGCCGTGCGGATCGTCCCCTTCGTGCCGACGATCATCTCGGACACGTCCGTCGGGCCGGGGTAGTGGCGGCAGTAGCTGGCGATCTTCACCCCGTTCGGGTACTCGAACTCGACGGCGAAGTGGTCGAAGATGTGGCCGACCTCCTGCGGGTCGCCGTTCGGCCGGGCCGACGTGCCGCCCATCCGCCCGCCCATGCCGACGGCCTTCAGCGGGTGCGCGCCGATGAACCAGTTCATCACGTCCAGGTTGTGGACGTGCTGCTCGACGATGTGGTCGCCGCACAGCCACAGGAAGTGGTACCAGTTGCGGAGCTGGTACTCGATGTCCGACTCGCCGTCCTGCCGCTTGTTGAACCAGATGCCGTCGCCGTTCCAGGCGCACCGGCCGCCGACGATCTCGCCGATGTCGCCGTTCTTGACCCGCTTCTCGACTTCGAGGTAGCACTTCTGGTGGCGGCGTTGCGTCCCGGCGACGATGGCGAGGTTCTTCTTCTTCGACTCCTCGACCAGCTCCAGGCACTTGCGGATGCCCGGCGCGTCCACGGCCACCGGCTTCTCGCAGAAGATGTGCTTGCTCTTCTCGACGGCGTAGGCCAGGTGGATCGGCCGGAAGCCGGGCGGCGTGGCGAGGATGATCACGTCCGCGCCGGAGTCGATGACCTGCTTGTACGAATCCAGGCCGCTGAACGCCCGGCCCTTCACGTCCACCCGGTCCTTGTACTGCTTGGTCAGGTTCGATTCGAGGTTCGTGACCTTCGGCTCGAACACGTCGCCGATGGAATGCACGATCACCGACTTGTCGGCCGTCAGGCTGTCGCGGATGGCCCCGCTGCCGCGGCCGCCGCAGCCGATCAGGCCGACCTTGATCTTGTCGTCGCCGGCGGCGCGGACGGCGGGCACGGCGGCGGCCGCGAGGGCGGCCACGCTCCCGGCCTTGATGAAGTCACGACGGTTCGACGCGGTCATGGAGAGTCTCCGGTTCGGAAAGAGGATAGACGAGGTTAATCACTCGGAATCGCGGGGGCAACTAATTATCTTCCACCGGGTCGTGTTCGATCTTCTTCACGACCATCGGCTTCAACCCGACCAGCTCCTTCTGCTCCTCGACGGGCAAGGCGACGCGGAAGCCGATCTCGTCGCGCTTCGTCAACCACCAGATGCTCCGCGGGGACTGCGGGTCGTTCCTCATCCAGGCGTGGCCGGACACGAGCCGGGCGGCGGACCGGACCTTCTCGGCCGCGTCCTTGAACGACCCGCCGCGGGCGACGTGGCCCCACTTTTGGTCGCCCGGCTTGTTCACCGGCTGGACGGCCGGCGACTTCTTGTAGAAGTCGGCGTCGTACTTGTCGAGCACCCACTCGGCGACGTTCCCGTGCATGTCGAACAGGCCGAAGGCGTTCGGCTTCTTGGTCCCGCACTTGATCGTCGTCCCCTTCGGCCGTTCGTCGTCCTTCTCGGTGCTGCCCTGGTAGTTGGCGTACTCGCCAAGGTTCGCGACGGCGTCGCCGAACGAGTACGCCTTGTCCGACCCGGCGCGGCAAGCATATTCCCACTCCGCTTCCGTCGGCAACCGGTAGCCCTTCTTCGTGACGATGCGGAGCCAGTGGCAGTACATCATGGCCGCGTGGTGGCTCATGCAGATGGCCGGGTAGCCCTCGTGCCCGTGGTTGTAGTCCTCCGGCACGAACGGCGGCGTCGGCCGGGACAGCGCGTCGGCCGTCTTCGGGAACGGCGCGTCCTTCGGGTAGACGACGATCGACTCGTTCTTCACCCACCGGTCGAACTCGTCCCATGTCACCTCGGTCTTGCCGACCCACATCGGCTTGATCGTGACCTTGTGCCGCGGCCCCTCGTCGTCCTTGCGGCCGGCCTCCGTTTCCGGGCTGCCCATGTCGAACGTGCCGCCGGGGACGTAGACCATCTCGAACTTGATGCCGCCGGGCAGCGTCTCGGTGAAGGTCTTCGGCGGCAGGTCGAGTTTGGCAGGGACCTTCGCATCGGCCGGGGTTTCGAGCGCCTTCGCGTCGTCCTTCGCCGGGACGAGGGCGGCCGTCCCCGCGACCGTGGACAGGGTGAACGCGGCGAGCAGTTTCAATCGGCGGGTCATGGTGGTATCGTCTCGAAAGAGGGCCGTTCGCGAGGGCCGAGGCATGAGTCGATCCGGGGTTGCTTCTGTTATAGCAGGTTTCCTCGTCGCGGCGGAAGTGTCCGCGGCCGAGCCGACGCGGTTCGAGTTCGAGGAGCCGCACATGGGGACGGTGTTCCGCGTCGTGCTGTACGGCCCGGACAAGGACGCGGCGATCACGGCGGCGACGGCGGCGTTCAAGCGGGTGCGGGAACTGGAAGCCGTGATGAGCGACTACCGGGCGTCGAGCGAGGCGATGAAGCTGTGCGCCGCGAACGACAAGGAGCCGGGCAAGGCGTTCGCGGTCAGCGGCGACCTGGCGCGCGTGCTGGCGCATTCGTTCGAAATCTCGAAGCTGTCCGACGGAGCATTCGACGTGACGGTCGGGCCGCTGAGCAAACTTTGGCGGGAGGCGCGGAAGGTGAAGCAGCTGCCGGCCGACGACGTGTTGAAGGCGGCACTCGCAAAGGTCGGGTGGAAGAACGTCGAACTCGACCGCGAGAGAAAGACTGTGCGGCTGAAGGTGGCCGGGATGCGGTTCGACTTCGGCGGCATCGGCAAGGGGTTCGCGGCGGACGAGGCGCTGGCCGTGCTGAAGAAGCAGGGCTTCCCGCAATCGCTCGTGGCGGCCGCCGGGGACATCACCGTCGGCGACGCGCCGCCGGGTAAAGACGGCTGGCTCGTGGACATCGCGCCGATCGGGGCGGGGAAGCCGAAGAAGACGGTGAAGCTCGTGAGCGCCTCGGTATCAACTTCAGGGGACTTGTTTCAGTTCGTGGAGATCGGCGGCGTGCGGTACTCGCACCTGCTCGACCCTAAGACCGGCCGCGGGCTGACCGGGTTCCGCCGGGCGACGGTGATCGCGCCGAAGGGCTATCTCGCGGACGGGTTGACGAAGGCGGCGAGCCTGATGCCAAACGCACTCGACGTGATCGAGAAGATCGACGGCGCGGCGATGTACCTCGTGACGAAGGAGAGCGAAGACGCGAAGGAAGTCGTGACGGAATCGAAACGGTTCGCGAAGTTTGTGACGGAAAAGTGATTCGACCCGTCATCCAATGAATCGCGACTCGTACTCCCGCACCGCCGCGTCGCGGTCGGCCGCCGTCGGCACGTTGACGTTCAGGTGGCCGATCTTCCGCCGCGGCCGCGGTTCCTTGCCGTACCAGTGCAGCTTCGCGTGCGGCAGCTTCAGAACGTCCGCGAACGGCGGGTGCGTGCTGATCCAGTTGAACATGACCGAGTGCCCGACCGCGGCTGGCGAGCCGAGGCCGTACCCGGCCACGGCCCGCATGTGGTTCTCGAACTGGCTCGTCACCGCGCCGTTCATCGTCCAGTGGCCGGAGTTGTGGACTCGCGGGGCCATCTCGTTCGCCACGAGCTGGCCGTTCACGTCGAACCACTCGATCGCCAGCACGCCGACGTAGTTCAACTCGTCGAGGACGCGCCGCGCGTACTCTTCGGCCTGCTTCTGCAAGGCAGGAGATAGGTTCGGAGCCGGGGCGAGAGACTTGTGAAGCATCCCCTCGCGGTGCTCGTTCTCGGTTAGCGGGTAGACTTCCACTTCCCCGTCGCGGCCACGGACGGCGATCACGGACAGTTCCCGGCCGAACGGCACGAACCCTTCGAGAATCAGCGGCCGTCCGCCGAGCGTCTCCCACGCCGTCTCGATGTCGTGGACCGTTCGCAGGACGAGTTGCCCCTTGCCGTCGTACCCGAAGCGGCGGGTCTTCAGCACCGCGGGCAGCCCGATCCGCTTCATCGCGAGGTCGAACACCGGCTTCGTCTCCATCCCGGCGAACTCGCACGTCGGGATGCCGAGCCGCTGGAAGAACGCCTTCTCGGTCAGCCGGTCCTGCGAGACTTCGAGCGCCTCCGGCGGCGGATAAACCGGCAGCCGCTCCGCCAGCCACCGGGCCGACTCGACGGGGACGTTCTCGAATTCGTAGGTGATAACGTCCGAGACTTGGGCCAACTTGTAGAGCGACTGGAAGTCGTCGAACTCGCCGCGGATATGGGAACAGACCTGAGCCGCGCACGGGTCGGCGGACGGGTCGAGGACGGTGGACGAAATGCCGAGCGGCTGCCCGGCCATGGCCAGCATCCGGCCGAGTTGCCCGCCGCCGAGGATGCCGACTCTCACGGGCCGACCCTCGGATCGGGGTGGTCGATCACGTCTTGCGTCTGGTTCCGGCGGAAGTCCTTGAGCTTCTCCCGGAGCTGCGGGTACTTGTTCGCCAGCATCGCGACGGCGAAGAGCGCCGCGTTCTTCGCCCCGCCCTTGCCGATGGCCATCGTCCCGACCGGGACGCCGCCGGGCATCTGCACAATAGACAACAGCGAATCGACGCCCCGCAGGATTGCGGACTCGACCGGCACGCCGAGGACCGGAAGCACGGTTTTCGCGGCACACATGCCCGGCAGGTGGGCCGCGCCGCCGGCCCCGGCGACGATGATTTCGAGACCCCGCTCCTCGGCGCTCTCGGCGTAGTCGAACAGCTTGTCCGGCGTGCGGTGCGCGGACACGACCTCGACCTCGTACTGCACGCCGATCTCGTCGAGCGTCTCGGCGACGGCCTGCATGGTCGGCCAGTCGGACCGCGACCCCATGATGACGCCGACGAGCGGGTGGGTGGGCAACGGGACGAGTTCGCTCATGGGGTCACTTGATCGGCTGCCATTGCTTGCCGCTCTGCTCCAGTAATTTGTCGGCGGACGCCGGGCCTTGCGACCCGATGGGGTAACTTTCCGGCTTCAGGTCCGGGTGGGTTTGCGTCGCGGCGATGATCGGGTCCATGATCTCCCACGCCCGCTCGATCTCGTCGCTGCGAATGAACAAGGACGCCTCGCCCTGGATCGAGTCGAGCAACAGCCGCTCGTAGGCTTCCGGCAGGGCGTGCGTCTCGTAAGCCTCGCGGTAGTTGAAGTTCAGGTCCCGCGGCTTAAGCCGGACGCCGTCCACGTCGGGAACCTTCGTCTGGAAATTGAGCTGGATGCCCTCGTTGGGTTGTAACACCAACGTCATCCGGTTGCACTGCAACACCTCGTCCTTCGGCAGCGGGAACATCAGGTGCGACGGGCAGCGGAACTGGATCATCACCTCGCTGTACCGCGCCTTCAGCCCCTTCCCGGACCGGACGTAGAACGGCACGTTCTTCCACCGCGAGTTGTCCACGAACAGCTTGATGGCCGCGAACGTCGGCGTCCGTGACTCGCGGGAGCCGGTCGCCTTCTCCAGCTCGTCGAGGTAGCCGGCGTACTGGCCGACGGCGACGTGCTTGGCGATGTCCCCGGCCTCCGGGATGCGGACGCTGTCCAGCACCTTCATCTTCTCGTTGCGGAGCTGGTCGGCGCTGAACTTGTTCGGCCCCTCCATCGCGACGAGCGCCATCACCTGCAACAAGTGGTTCTGGAACATGTCCCGGAGGACGCCGCTCTTGTTGTAGTAGTCGAGCCGGTTCTTCACCGTCACCTGCTCGGCGACGGTGATCTGAACGTGGTCGATGTACTGGTAGTTCCACAGCGGCTCGAACAGCGTGTTCGCGAACCGGAAGATCAAGATGTTCTGAACCGTCTCCTTGCCGAGGTAATGGTCGATGCGGTAAATCTGGTTTTCCTGGAAGAATTCGTGGAGCGCCTCGTTGAGCTTCTTGCCGGACGCCAGGTCGTGGCCGAATGGCTTCTCGACGACCAGCCGTCGATAGCCGCCCTTCTCTTTTTGGTAGCCGTCCTCGCCGAGAGACTTCACGAGGGCCGGGTAATACTCCGGGGACACCGAGAGGTAGTAAACGCGCTGCCCGCCGGCCGGCCCCTCGGTTTGCTCGAACCATTTCGTCAGCGGGGCGAGGCCGCCGCTCTTCGTGCCGTCTGAACTGACGTAGTGCAGCCGCTTCGCGAAGTTCGCCCACTCGGCGTCGTCCCACGGCTCCTTCGCGGCGACCATGATCTCCTTGACCTTCGGCGCGATCAGATCCCGGAACGACTCGTCCGTGTGCGCGGTCCGGGCGGTGCCGACGATCTGGGCGTGGTCCGGCAGCCGGCCGCGGCGGGCGAGGTTGAACAGGGCCGGCACGAGCTTCCGGAACGTCAGGTCGCCGGTCGCACCGAAGATGACCACCGTGAGCGGAGTTGCCATGCGTGCCTGCCGGTTCGAGTGTGAGACGGGTGTGAGGAGCATCGTATCGACGGCCCGGCCGCGTGCAAGCGGGCGACGGGCCGCCCGCCCGCTGACCGGCGGCAGTTTCGGTCCGTACACTTTCGCTACCTCGAACCCCTCGGAGCTTACATGAGCAGCTTGCCCGTCCGCACGGACGCCTGTGCCCTCGACTTCCTCTCCCTCGGCGCGCTCGTCCACCGGCTCGACCCCGGCATCATCCCGTTCCGCAAGGCGCGGGCGATCGACCTGCACGTGTCCGGCGGCGAGTACAACGTTGCCGCCAACCTGTCCGACTGCTTCCGGCTGAAGACCGGCATCGCGTCGGCGATGGTGAACTACCCGATCGGCGACCTCGTCCAGGCCCGCGTCCGCGAGTGCGGCGTCACGCCGTTCTTCAAGCACTTCCAGCACGACGGCGTGTACGGCCCGAACATCGCCACCGTGTACAGCGACCGCGGCCAGGGCGTGCGGCCGCCGGTCGTCTTCTACAACCGGTCGAACGAGGCCGGGGCGATGCTCAAGCCCGGCGACTTCGACTGGAAGGCGATCCACGCCGCCGGCGTGAAGTGGTTTCACTCCGGCGGCATCTTCGCGGCGCTCTCGAAGACGACGGCCCCGCTCATCCTCGAAGGGATGAAGGCGGCGAAGGCGGCCGGCGCGATCACGTCGTTCGACCTAAACTTCCGGGCGAAGCTGTGGGCCGTCGCGGGCGGGGCGGCGACCGCGCCGCAGGTGCTGCGGGAGATCGTCGGCAACGTGGACTGCCTCATCGGGAACGAGGAGGACTTGCAGAAGGGCCTCGGCATCGCCGGCCCCGAGGTCACGAAGCAGGCCGAATCGAAGCTCGACCCGGACTTGTTCTTCACGATGATCGACCGGACCGTCGAGAAGTTCCCGAACATCAAGATGGTGGCGACGACGCTCCGCGAGGTGCATTCGACAAACCGCCACGACTGGGCCGCGGTGCTCTGGCTGAACGGGCAAAAGTACGTCAGCCCGACGTGCCACCTGGACGTGGTCTGTCGGATCGGCGGCGGCGACGGGTTCGCCGCGGGCCTGATTTACGGCCTCATCACCGGCCGGCCGCCGGAGGAGGCGCTGCGGCTCGGGTGGGCGCACGGCGCGTTCCTGACGACCTATTCCGGCGACGTGACGCAGGCGACGCTGGAGGAAGTCGAGGCGTTCGCGAAGGGCGGCTCCGCCCGCGTGCAACGGTGAGGAGTTGTGCCATCTTCAATCCGGCGGCGGGTCGCGGCAAGGCCGCGAAGTGGGAGGCTGACCTGCGGGCGCGGCTTCCTGAAGGAACGACGTTCCTGCCGACGACCCACGCCGGGCACGCCGTCGAGTTGGCGAAGGTTGCCGCTTCAACCTTCGAGCGCGTGATCGCCGCCGGGGGCGACGGCACGGTTCACGAGGTCGCGGAAGGGCTTCTCCGCGCGAACCGGCCCGATGTCCTTTTCTCGGTCATCCCTCTCGGCTCCGCGAACGACTACGCCTTCACCCTCGGCGTCCTCGACTGGTGGACGCGCGGCGGGGCGTGGGCCGAGCTGACGCCGATGCTCGTCGATGTCGGGATCGTCCGCGGCGGCGGGCGGGACCGGTTCTTCGTCAACGGCTGCGGCCTCGGGTTCAACGGCCACGTCACGATCGAGGCCCGCAAGATTCGGTGGCTTCGCGGTGTCGCGCTCTATTCCGTCGCGGTGGTGAAGACGCTCATCCGCCACTTCGCGTCGCCGAAGGTGACCGTCACTCTCGACGACGCGGCCCGCGAGTTGGAAACGCTCGTCCTTTCGTTCGGCCTCGGCCAGCGCGAGGGCGGGTTCCCGCTCGCCGCGCTCGCGTCCCTCGACGACGGGCTGTTCGACTGGCTGCACGTCGGGTCGATTCAACGCTGGGAACTGATCCGCCACCTGCCGGCAATGATCTCCGGCGACCTTCCGATCACACACCCGAAGCTGACGTTCGGCCGCTGCCGGCGGGCGACGGTCCGCGGCGACGGGCCGCTTTGCGTCCACACCGATGGGGAAATGTTCGCCGTGCCCGGCGATTGCGTTCGGGAGGTCGAGGTGGCAGTACTGCCGAATCGGTTGCGTGTCGAGGTATTCGCGCCGCAGCTTTACGGAGCGGACCGGTTCCTCCCGATCCAAAAACGACGCAACCCGCCCGGTTGAACCGGGCGGGTTGCAGAAATCCATCCGACTCATCAGTTATGGGGAATCTCGATCCGGCACCAGCCCAGGTCGAGGAACGTCGCCTTCGTGCTCTCGTTGTTGAAGTGGTCTGGGTGGAGCGAGTACACCACGAACCGGCCGTCCTTCACGTCCTGGACCAGCCCGGCCTGCCGGAGCACGCCGAGGTGGTGCGACACGTTGACGATTTCCACCTGGAGCAGTTTTGCCAGTTCCGTCACGTTCTTCGAGCCGGTACGCAGGCACTCGATGATGCGAATGCGGTTCGGTTCGGCGATCGCCTGCAACAGTTCCGCACACTCTTTTGCCAACTTCGGGTCGGTCATTTCAACGTAATCCCAGGGCGAACACAGCGGTAACCTTCCCACCACCCGGCCGATGGAGAGGAACGGAGGGGGAAAGGTAAGCGGTCGAAAGACCACTCGGTAGGTTAGATCATCTTATCTACATTATTGAGCAAGGCAACACGCGGATTTGAAGCTAATCGCGTTTCTTCCGGCGGGATGTGGAAAAATCCGACCCGACCTCCCGGAGAGTCAGTCGGATTTTCGGCCACAGTAGGACATGCCGCAAGGCGGGCCGTCGCCCCGGCAGTTCGTCGCGGCTGCGGGCGTCGGCTTCGCGGGCAGGCCGAACGCGCGGCCGACCTTCGGGCTGCCGCACTTCGGGCAGGTCACTTTCGTCGCGACGGCGGAATTCGACTCGATCTGCTCGAACGACTCGTCGCACTTCTCACAGGTGTAGCGGAACAGCGGCATCAGTTTCACTTCCGGCGGTTCTTGTAAATCTCACTCGCCCGCATGAGGATCGCGTTCTCGTCGGCCGTCAGGCTCTCCTTGCCGTTCTTCGCGACCTTCCCGAGGACGCGGTCGAGCTGTGCCTCCAACTGCTCATCGACCGGCCCCGCCGCCGCGGCCACGGGGGCGGGCGACTTCGCTGGCATCGGCCGCGGTTGGGGCGACGGCGAGGGCGTTTCCACGTCCCCGGTCTGAAACAGCGGCCGGCTCTTCACCGGCGACCGGGCCGGTTGCTTCCGTAGCCCCGGCAGGTCCGGGACCAGGTTCGACACCCGCCACCCGAACTCGTGGTAGGCGAACGCGAACGCCGCCCCGGCGAGGACCGGGATGGCGCTAAAGTAATGAAACCCGGACGCGACGAACAGGGCCATGTTGCCGAGGATGATGATCGACGCCAGCGTCCCGGCCCGGACGTTGCCGAACACCAGCGGCACCTGCTGGTTCGGCGAGTGGACCGCGAACAGCACCATGACGGCCGCGACCGCCCCGCCGCACCCGTACCCCGGCTCCGGCGGCACGAAGTTGAACGGCCGGGCCACGCTGACCGCGAACAGCGCGAGTTGCGTGACGATCCCGGTGAAGAAGTAGTACCAGAACATCTCCTTCGGGCCGTAAGTGCCTTCCACGTTCCGGCCGCAGTACGCGAGGATGATGAGGCCGACGGCGACGAGCCAGAGGCTGTCGAACGGGTGGTGCAGGAAGATGGACGTGGCGAGCCGCCAGACCTGCCCTTCGAGAATTTTGTCCGCGGAGAACCCGCCCCAGTAGAGGAGCGGGTCGAACCACCGGCCGAACTCGCGGGGGTTCATCGTCGCGAGCTGCGTGAAGAACGCGGCGACGGTGACGGCGATCAGCCCGAGGGTGACGGGGCCGATCTGCCACGCCTCCCGGCGGGCGTGTTCCTCGCGGTAGTATTCGCGGTCGTACAGTCCCATCGGTGGTCCGCGGCGGGGGACGGGTTCACGAGAGTGTAGCAAAGTTCCGCGGAGGAGAAAAGCAACGGACTTCCGAAGTCCGGCTTCGACTTCGGAAGTCGAGCGAGGCCGGAACGCATCCGGACGAGAAGGACCGCCCCTGCGCGGGATCGACTTCCGAAGTCGAAGCCGGACTTCGGAAG
>NZ_JCABYM010000103.1:0-30993 GCF_059499385.1 Limnoglobus sp.
AGGAAGGTCTACCCCCCTCCCTAACCCTCCCCCCCAAGGGGGGAGGGAACAAAACCGGGCAACGGTAGTGGGAATGCCTCCCAATTCGTTTCTTGCCAACGCCAACCACCCTCCCGCGTTCTGCCCTTCGCCCGGATCACGGCTACAATTCCACCATGCACGCGATCCTGATCGCCACCGCCGCGCTCGTCGGGCTGCCGATCCTGCTTCACCTCATCATGAAGCAGGAACCCAAACGGCTCCTGTTCCCGGCCGTGCGGTTCCTCGAAAAGCGCCGCAAGATCAACCAGCGGAAGATGCGGCTGCGGCACTTCCTGTTGCTGCTCATGCGGATGCTCATCGTCGGCCTCTTCGGCCTCGCCCTTTACCAGCCGACACTCTCGGGCACGCTCGGCGGGCTGAACTTCGGCGGCGAACAACCGGTCGCGGCCGTCTTCATCCTCGACACGTCCCCGAGCATGGGGTACACGTCCGGCGACCGCACCCGGCTGGCCGAGGCGAAGCGCCGCGCCCTGGAACTGCTCGACGACCTACCCGGCACGTCGAAGGTGGCCGTCCTCGACCCGGCGGAACCCGGCGGCGGGTGGGAGCTGTCCGTCGCCGACGCCCGCAAGAAGCTCGAAGACCTGAAGGACCCGAAGGGCGTCGCCGTCCCCGTGACGACGGCCCTGGCGACCGCGTACCAACTGTTCCGCACCGTGGACCAGGAGGCGGAAGCGCAGGAGCCGATGCCGCGGCTGGTGGCCGTGTTCTCGGACCGCGCCGCCGCGTGTTGGGACGCATCGCGGACCGAGGACTTGAAGAAGCTCCGCGACGCCGTGCCGCAGCCGCCGGTCGCGCACCTGTTCCTGGACGTGGGCATCGACCACCCGGCGGACGTGGCGATCGCTTCCATCGAGATGAAGCCGCAGGTCGTGCCGAAGGACACGCCGGTCGTGCTGACCGCGACCGTCACCGCGGCCGGCGAGGGCGTCCAGCCGACCGTCGTGTGCAAAGTCACGACCGTCGAGAATCTCGTCGAGAGGTGGAGCGAGAAAGTCCCCGGCGGCGGCAGTGCCGCGGCCACGTTCAAGTTCGACGGCCGCCGGTTCAAGCCGGGGCTGCATCAGGTCGAGATCAGCCTCGAAACGCCGGACGCGCTGGACGCGGACAACGTGCGGTACTTCACGTTCAAGGTGGCCGAGCCGCGGAAGGTGCTGACGTTGGCGGACGACCCGGCCGACGCCGACTTCTGGCGGATCGCACACGACTCGCAGGGCGAATTCGCCGTCGAAGTGCGGACCGCGAAGGAGGAACTGCCGTCGCTGACCGGGTACGAGGCCGTCTGCCTGCTGTCCGTGCTGGACCCGGCCCCGTTGTGGCCGAAGCTCTTGCCCTACGTCGAGGCCGGTGGGCAGTTACTAATCATGCCGGGGGCCGGGGCGAAGCCGGACGCGTACCGGACGAAGACGGAGGCGGCCGCGCGGCTGCTGCCGGGTTTCCTAAAGGAGACGGACCCGGAGGTGAACCACACCGACCGGCCGATGGGCGACCCGCGGAAGCCGGGGGTGACGTGGAAGCTGGACGACGACGCCCTCCGCCACCCGATGCTCAGGCGGTTCCGCGAGTGGAAACAGGCCGGGTACGACGTGGCCGTGAACCCGCGGCGGGCGTGGCAGTACTGGGCGTTCGAGAAGACGCCGGAGGGTAGCCCGGTCGTGTTCTACGACGACCACGACGACCCGAAGCAGCGCCGCCCGGCGGTACTCGAACGGACCGTCGGCACGCAGCGCGGCCGGGTTATGCTGCTGACGACGCCGATGGAACCGCCGCCGGAGGGCAACGGGGCCAAGTGGAACAACTACTGGGACTTCGACACGTCCTGGCAGGTCGTCTTCCCGAACCTGTTGCTGCGGTATCTCTGCGGCGACCCGACGGACGCGAACTTCAACTTCGCCACCGGGCAGCCGGTCGCGGTGCCGCTGCCGAAGGGGGACGTGAAGAAGGGGACGAAGCTGCGGTTCGAGGGCCGCGGCGTGAGCGGCCGGGACGCGGAGATCGAACTCGGCGAGGGCCAGACGGAGGTGCGGCTGCCGCCGACGCGGACGGCCGTGGCCGGGCAGTTCCGGGTGGCGCTGGACGCCGCGAAGTGGGAGGACGGGTTCAGCCTGAACGTGCCGACGGAGGAGTGGAACCTGGCGAAGGTTCCGGAGGAGGCCATCGAGGGGCTGTTCGGGGCGAAGCGGGTGATCCCGCTGTCGAAGGACGTGAAGTTGCGGGACGTGCTGACGACGACGTTCAACCAGCCGATCGACCTGTTCCCGTGGCTGCTGATCGCGGTACTGCTCTTGTTGTGCGTCGAGGGGCTGGTCGCGAACCGGTTCTATCGGCGGCCGACATAGTAGTAGGCACACTCCGTGTGCCGTCTGCTGAGCGCCGCGGAGACCTGCACACTGCCCCGGCGACGTGAAGGAGACGGCACACGGAGTGTGCCTACTACTATGACCCTCACCCCGCTCGGCGAAGAGGCGGTGCTCGCGTACCTGCCGGACGAGGCGGCGGCCGTGCGGTTCGCCGCCGCCGTCCGGGCCGCCGCCCCGCCGTGGCTGCTGGACGTGGTCCCCGCCTACGCCAGCGTCGGCGTCTTCTTCGACGCGACCGCCACCCGCACCGCCGACGTTCTCGCGTGGCTGCGGCGAAGCCCCAACCGCAAGGCCCAGCCCGCCGCCCCGCCGCGGCGGCACGACATCCCCGTCTGTTACGAGTTCCAGCTCGACCTCGCCCGCGTCGCGGACCACACCGGCCTGTCGCCGGAGCAGGTCATCGCGGCGCACGCGGCCGCCGAGTACACGGTCTACGCGATCGGGTTCGTGCCCGGCTTCCCGTACCTCGGCTACCTGCCGGCGGAGCTGGCCGGCGTGCCGCGGCTGCCGTCGCCGCGGGTGCGGGTGGAGCCGGGCAGCGTCGGCCTGACGGCGAAGCAAACCGGCGTCTACCCGCTGGCCCGGCCCGGCGGGTGGAACCTGCTCGGCCGCACGCCGCTGGTGCTGGTGGACGTGGCCGACGTCTACTTCCCGCTGCGGGTCGGCGACGCGGTCCGGTTCCGACGGATCGACGAGCGGGAGTATCGCGAACTGGAAGGCGAGCGGCTGGTGACGTGATCCGGTTCAGCGGTTCAGCACGAAGTAAATCGCCACGGCCAGCACGGTCGCGACGCCGAACATGCCGACGACGAGGAAGAACTCGCGGGACCGGCCGTCCGGCGCGTCGTTCTCGCCGTCGCTATCGTCATCGACGTACCGGCCGCAGTTGAGGCACTTCGGGGCGGTCGCGGACATCCGCTCCCCGCACGCGGGGCACAGGCGCTCGTGCGACTCGTGGTAGGCCATCGCCGCGGCCTCACTTCACGTACACGAACTCGTTGGAGTTCAGCACCGCCAGGCACACGTCTGCCAGGGCCGCGAGCGTCGCCGGGTCCGCCCCGGCGGGGACCGCCTTCGGCAGGCTCAGCGGCTGCTTCGCCGCCAGCCGCGCCCGCACGTCGGCGGTTTGCTCCTTCAGGAAGTCCGCCATCGCCGTCCGCTCCGCGGCCGTCGGCTCGCGGCCGACGGCCCGGCGGTACAACCCCGTCAGCCAAGCCGCCGGTTCCTTCGATTCGCTCATCAGCTTCGCGGCCAGCTCCCGGCTCTGCTCATTCGCGAACGGGCCGTTCATCAGGATGAGGGCCTGCGGCGCGAACGTGCTGACGTTCCGCCCGGTGCAGGGGGTCAGCGTGTCCGGCTGGTCGAACGCCTCCAGGATCGGCAGCCGGACGTTCCGCTTCGCGAACAGGTAGACGCTGCGGCGGGCGTGCTGCGCCGCGTCGCGGGTCACGTTCCACAGGCCGTCCGGTTCGCCCTCGGTGAAGATCAGGTCGTACACCTCCGGCTCCAGCGGCACGCGGACGGACGGCCCGCCGACGGCGCGGTTCAGCGTCCCGCTCGCCGTCAGCATCGCGTCGCGGATCGCCTCCGCCTCCAGCCGCTTCCGGTTCTGCCGCCAGAGCAGCCGGTTGTCCGGGTCGGTCGCGTTCGGCTTCGTCGTCGAGGACTGGCGGTACGTGTCGGACATCACAATCATCTTGTGAACGCGCTTCAGCTTCCACTCGTGTTGGATCAGGTCGGTCGCGAGCCAGTCGAGCAGCTCCGGGTGCGACGGTCGGTCGCCCGTGACGCCGAAGTCGTTCACACTGCGGACGATCCCCTTGCCGAAGTAGTGGTGCCACAGCCGGTTCACGACCACGCGGGCCGTCAGCGGCTGCTCGGCGGACGTGAGCCAGTCGGCGAACTGCGTGCGCGTCTTCGGCGCGTCGGCCTCGCTCGCCAGCACGCGGGGGAAGCCCATCGGCACGACGGCCCCCTTCTTCGACCAGTCGCCGCGCCGCAACACGTGCGTCGGCGGCCGGGTCGCGTCGTCGGCGATGGCCCACGCCGCGGCCGGCGGGTCCGGTGTCTCGGATTGGATGTCGAAGAGTTGCTGTCGCAGTTCGTCCCGCTTCGCCTTCTGGTCGGCCGGCATCGCGTTCAGCACGTCGTCCCACGCCACCTTGATGACCGGCTGGATGTCCTTCACCAACTGCTTCTGCTCCGGCGTCCGCTTCTTCTCCTCCACGTCGAGCGCGTCGCGGTACTTCTGCTCGACACCCGCCCGCTTCGCCGCGGACACCTTCGCGCGGACCGGCGCGTCGATAGCCTCGATCTGCTTCTTGATCGGCGCGGCCCGCTTCGCCACGTCGGCCGCCTTCTTGTCGTGGGCCTCCTTCTCCTCCTTCGTGGCGAGCGGCACGTCCTTGTACTGGGCGGCGGCGAAGAACGCCTGGACGCGGTAGTAGTCGGCCGCGGAGATCGGGTCGGTCTTGTGGTTGTGGCAGCGGGCGCAGCCGAGCGTGATGCCGAGGACCGCCGACCCGACGCCGTTGACCATCTCCGTCAGGTACTCCTGGCGGATCAGCTCCTTGTCGAGGTTGCCGCCGACCATGTGGGCCGGGCCGCACCGGTGCATCCCGGTCGCGATCAACAGGTCGGCGACGGCCTTCGGGTCCTTCCCGGCCGCGAGTTCGTCCCCGGCGATCTGCTCCCGGATGAACGCGCTGTACGGCTTGTCGTCGTTGAAGCTGCGGACGACGTAATCGCGATACCGCCAGGCGTGCGGCCGGTCGGCGTCGAGTTCGTACCCGTTCGACTCGGCGAACCGGACCACGTCCAGCCAGTGCGTGGCCCACCGCTCGCCGAAGTGCGGCGACGCGATCAGCCGGTCCACCACCTTCTCGTAGGCGTTCTTGGAGCTGTCTTTCAGGAAGGCGTCGAACTCGGCGACGGTCGGCGGCAGCCCCGTGAGGTCGAACGAGACGCGGCGGATGAGCGCGAGCTTGTCGGCCTCGGGCGACAGAGCGAGCTTCTTCTCGGCGAGTTTCTCGCGGACGAAGGCGTCGATGCTGGCGTGCGTGGCCGGGCGCGTCGGCTTGACGAACGCCCAGTGCGCGCGGTCCTCGTCGGTGATGTCCGGCTCCCGCAGCTTCTCCTGGGCGGCGGCCGTCAGCGACAGGAACAACAGGCAGGCAATCGAGCGCATGGACGTGATCCGGGGGCAGGCGAGGACGCCCTTAACGATACCCCGGATCAATTGTGAGAACAAGTGGCGAGGTGGTCGGCAAGCCGTCGCAACGGCGAGCGTCACGGCGTGAGCGTGACGTGCCTCGAACCCAGAAACGACTTCATTCATCCGCAACGGTAGAACCCAGAGCGGAAGCGACGGGGTGTGGGGGCAGTCTCCGCACCCCGTCGCTTCCGCTCTGGGTTCTACAAGCAATCGCATCCGGCCGCCGCGATTCGGAGACACGTCACGCTCACGCCGTGACGCTCGCCGTTGCACCCCGCGGCAGCGGTTGCGATTTCTAGTCTTCCAGCAGCTTCTCGAAGTCGAGCTGGTAACAGGTCGTGTTGCCGTTGCCGGTGAACAGCCAGCGGCCGTCCGGACTGAACGCCAGCGACTGCACGGCCGAGTCGAACTCGCGGACCATCAAGAGCCGGCCGCTCAGCACGTCCCAGACGCGGACGGTCATGTCGTCCCCGCCGGAGAGCAGGTAGCTGCCGTCCGGGCTGAACGCCACGCAGTTGATCCGCTCCTGGTGCCCGGCCAGCTCGAACACCATCTCCTGCGTCTGCGTGTCCCACACGTACACGGCGTCGTTCATCCCCGCCCCGGCGAGGTAGCGGCCCGGCGGATCGACGGCCACCGCGTACACGCCCACGTCGAAGACCAGTTCGCGCTCCTTCTTCGCGACGTGCCAGACGCACACCGCCCCGGTCCGGTTTTCCGTGGACAGGTAGTCGATGCCGCCGACCACGACCCGCTCGCCGTCCGGGTGGGCGACGACGCTTTCCAGCGTGCAGTTGTCGGCCGCGTCGATCAGGATGATCCGCGGCTCGCCGGTGAGCGTGTTCCACAGCCACACGAGGCCGTCGGCCGGGCTGGTCTGCGCGAGCGTGCCGCCGTCCGTGCTGAAGCTCAGGCAGCCGATCGGCGGCTTCGTCGCCTCGAGCTTCTTCGGGGCGGCCGCCGGGTTCGACAGGTCGTAGAGGCGGGTGAAGTGGTCCGTGCCGCCGACCGCGAGGTACTTGCCGTCGGCGCTGGCGGCGACGCTGTACGCGGGGCCGTCGCCGGTCGGCGGGAGTTCCGCCCCAGTGTCCGCGTCCCACAGCCGGAACGTCGGCGCGCCGGTGCTGGCGAGCTTCAGCTTCCCGTCGATGCTCGGCACGACGGCCAGGAAGTGCTTCGCCTTCGGGTTCGGCCCGGCGAGCAGTTGGCCCGTCTTCGTGTCCCAGACGTGGACGACGCGGTCCGCCCCGGCCGACGCCAGCCGGGAGCCGTCGGCGTTGAACGCGATGCACCGAATCTCATCGACGTGCCCGCGGAGGACCGGGCCGGTCTTCGCCGTCACCGCGTCCGTCCAGACGTGGATTTCGTTGTCCGAGTCGGCCGTCGCAAGCGTCCCGGCCGGGCCGTGGGCCAGTGCCACCACCTGGTCGGAGTGGCTGTTCAAAAGCATGAGCGGGTCCGGCTGGCCGAGCTTCCAGACGCGGGCGGACGTGTCCCACCCGGCGGAGATCAAGAGCGCCCCGTCGCCGCTCCACGCCAGGGCCGGGATGCGGTCGGTGTGGCTGAGGAACTCGCCGACTTTCGCCCCGGTCTTGCGGTCCCACACGCGGACGGCCCGGTCCTCCCCGGCCGTGGCCAGGTGCGTGCCGTCCGGCGAGAACGCGACCGCCGACACCGGCTTCGGGTGCGCCGCGATCTCGGCCACGAGGGTATGCTTGGCCGTCTCCCACAACCGCACCTTGCCGTCGTCGTGCCCGCTGGCGACGAGGCCGCCGTCTGCGGCGAACCCCACGGCCGTCACCCACGACGCCCGGCCGACGCGGTTCAAGAGCGTCCCGGACTTCACGTCCCAGAATAAGAGGTCGTCGTTCCCGCTCGCCAACACCGTGGCCGTCGGGTTGAAGCACCAGAGTGTTTCGAGGTCGCTGAGGTAGTGCCGGGCGAGCATCCGGCCGTCCGGCGACCAGTGCTGGAGAATGCCGGACTCGTCGATGGAGTAGAGCGTCCCGTCCGGCGCGAACCGCACGGCGGCGATGTCACTTTCGGTGTGGAACCGCGGCTCGCCGAAGACACGGTGGACGAGTGGGGAAGGCTTGGCGGGGAAGTCAAATTCCGTCACGGGCGGGGTCGGGGTGGAAGACATCGCGGACCTTTCGCAACACAAAGGGGGCGATCCGGCCAGTCAGCCTTCGAGTTTAGTACAGTGGGTTGTGGCAGGTGAGAAAAATCTGCCGCTTATGCGAAAATTAGGGAACCTGCCAAAAGTGTGCGGTTTCCCTCCTTTGTGGAACATGACATTTCAGCCGGGGCGCAACATGGGGAGTGAATTCGGGTTCATCGACTGGCTGCGGCAGCGGACGCCGCCCGCCGACCGTGTGCTGATCGGTCCCGGCGACGACTGTGCCGCACTTTCGCCGGGCCGCTCGCCGCTGTTGGTGACGACCGACATGCTGATGGACGGGACGGACTTCATCCTGGCGGAGGTCGGCCCGCGGCGGGTCGGCCGGAAGGCGATGGCCGTGAACCTCAGCGACCTCGCGGCGATGGCCGCCCGGCCTCTGGCGGCCGTCGTCAGCGTGGCGCTGCCGACCATAGTAGTAGGCACACTCCGTGTGCCGTCTCCTTCCCGCCTGCAACCGCCCTCGCGGATTCTCGAAGACTCGAATCCGCCAGACGGCACACGGAGTGTGCCTACTACTATGGCCGAAGAACTCTATCTCGGCCTCCGCGAGATGGCCGACGCCTTCGGCGTTCCCATCGTCGGCGGCGACACGAACAGTTGGGCCGGGCCGCTCGTCATCTCCGTCACCGCGTTCGGCGAGGCCGACCGCCCGGTGCGGCGGAACGGGGCGAGGCCCGGCGACTGGCTGTTCGTCACCGGCCCGCTCGGCGACAGCATCGCCGGGCACCACCTCGACTTCACGCCGCGGGTCCGCGAGGCGCTGTTGCTGAACGACGCCGTCGAGTTGCACGCGATGATCGACATCAGCGACGGCCTGTCCGCGGACCTGCACCACGTCCTCGAAGAGAGCCACTGCGGGGCGGTGCTGGTCGCGGAGGCGATCCCGCGGCGGGACGGCGCGTCGCTGGCGAACGCGCTCGGCGACGGCGAGGACTTCGAGCTGGCGTTCGCGGTGTCCCCGACCGACGGCGAGAAGCTGGTGCGCGCATCGCCCGTGCCGGTGTGGAAGGTCGGCGAGTGCGTGGAGACGGGTTACTGGATCGAGGAACAAGAAACCCGCCGGCCGCTCGTGCCGACGGGGTGGGAACATCGACTCTGACTTCCGAAGTCCGGCTTCGACTTCGGAAGTCGAGCGGGACCAACACCCCAGGACGGAGGAGGGACGCCCCCCGCGGGGGATCGACTTCCGAAGTCGAAGCCGGACTTCGGAAGTCTAGGTTACTTTCCCGGCACGACGGCGATCGCCCCGGTCTCGCAGATGTAGACCGTGTGCCCGGTGTTCTGGTCCACGAACGCCTCGACGCCGAACTTCGCCCCCTTCTCGAAGTCCTTCTCGCCGGCCTTGCGGACCTTCACCAGGAACGAGTGGTCCCACCGCACGCCCTGCTTCGTCTGCACCTTCGCCGGCGGCGGGGCCGTCGCGATCGCCCCGGTCTCGCACACGTACAGGAGCGTCCCGCTGTTCGGGTCGCTGAACACCTCCACCGCGTAGGCTCGCGTCTTCGGGGTGAAGTCCCCCTCGTCCGCCTTGCGGGCCTGGAGCTTGATCCCGTGCAGCGCCTTCGGCCCCTTCACGGCGTCGCCGGGCGGGGCGCTCGGGGCCGCGGCCGTCGCGACGAACCCGGCCTCCGTCACGTAGATCAGCCCGTTCGTGTTCCCGTCCTTCGACACGTCCACGCCGAACTTCTTCGCCTTCGAGAAGTCGTCGTCGGCCAGCCCCCGGACCTTTAGCGTCAGCCCGTGGTGGAAGACCGGCTCGGCCTCCGTCTTCAGGTCCTTCGGCGTCGGCCCGAACGCGATCGTCTTCTGGTCGGTGACGTACAGCAGGTTCCCGCTGCCGCCGTCCTTGTAGACCTCGATGCTGTACTTCTTGGTGTCCTTGGTGAACGACGCCTCGTCGCTCTTGCGGACCCGCAGCTCGTGGGCGAACGCCCAGTCCGCCGTCTTCTTCTCGCCGAGCGCCGCGAACGGCACGGCCGCGAGGTTCCCGGTCTCCGCGACGGCCAGGAGCGCGTTCCCGGCGGTGTCGTGGAAGACCTCGATGCCGACCTTCGGCGTGTCCGCCTTGAAGTTCGACTCGCCGACCGGCCGGACCTTCACGTCGTGGCCGTAGGCGTGCTTCGGCTTCGAGGGCGACGTTTGGGCCGCGGCGGTAGCCGCGACGAGCGGGAGGAGCATGCCGAAGAGGAAGCGGTTCATGTCGTCGGGTCTCGTTGGGGTGTCTGGGGATAGAGACGAGTATGCGGGGTGGTGGTTAACCGTCGCCGTTACCGAAGTCGCGCAGTTTTCCCCAATCGTAGCTCACCGCGCGGCGGGCGGCCGCGCGGCGGCGAAAAATCTCGGAAATCGTTCACGCCCGCGGGAAAACTGCTTGACCCGCTTTCGGCCCGTGGGTATTCGCCCCCGTGCCTACACACACTCTTTCCGCACGCGCACGGAACACGCGGGCGGGAACCGGCCGGTCGGGGGACCGGACGGGCGGGGAGTCAGCCAGTTGTTCGGGTGTGCCGGGCAGTCGCACTCGGTCTTCCAATGGAGGGGAAGAGGACCATGGCATTCCAGACGAAAAAATGGGGTTGGAAGGGCATGGCCGCCCGCCTGCTGCTCGTGCCGGTCCTCGCGACCGCGCCCGCGGCCGTGACGCGGGCGCAAGACATGCCCCTCCCGAAGCTCGGCGGCAACTCCGCCAGCGCGACCAGTAACACGGAGAAGGCCCGGACGCTCGTGTCGCAGGCCCAGGCCGCGATGAAGAAGGGCGACCTGGCCACGGCCGAGAAGCTCGCCAAGCAGGCCCAGGACCTCCGCGTCAGCCTCGCGTACTCCGAGACGCGGCCGGAGATGATCCTCGCCGAGGTCGCGAAGGCGAAACTCGCCGCGACGAAGTCGCCGGCCGCCGCCACCGCCAAGGCGTCCACCGGCGACCCGAAGGAGCTGATGAAACTCGGCCGCCAGGCGCTGTCCGCCGGGAAGATCGACCAGGCCCAGGACTTCGCCTCCCAGGCCAACCAAGCCGCGACCGCGAAGAGCTACCGGTGGGGGCTGTTCGAGGACACGCCGGCGGCGCTGACCAAGGACGTGCAGGACGCCCGCAAGAAGGCCGACCGCACCCAGTCCGAGGAGCTATTCAAGAAGGCGAAGGCCCTCTACGCGCAGCCGGCGAAGACGGACGGCGAGCGGATGCAGAACCTCGACCAGGCCATGAACATGGCCTACCAGGCGAAGAACCTGCACGGCGACTACAGCTTCTGGGACTTCGGCGACAAGCCGGATTCGCTCATCTCGCAGGTCGAGGCGGCGAAGGCCCAGCTCCGCAAGAAGTCCGGCACGACGACGGCGAAAGCCGCGCCGACCGGCGAACCCGGCACGCTTGCGGGCGGCGTCCGGCAGGTCGCCAACCAGGTGAAGGCCAACATCAAGGAAACCGTCGCCGCCGCGGACCTGAAGGTCCCCGCGCCGACGATCGACACCGCGTCCCTGACCGACCCGGCGAAGGCCGAGGTCGCGAAGCTCGTCGCCGAGGGGCGGAAGTTGCTCGACGAGGGCATGGTCGTCGAGGCGCGGGCGAAGGCGGAAATGGCCCGCAAGAAGGCCGAGGCGATGAACGTCTCCGCCGCCGCGTTCGGCACGGGTGAAGACTCGCCGGCGAAGCTCGCCGCGTCGGTCCAATCGACCGGCAAGGAGATGATCGACACGCTGATGAAGGAAGCCGACACGCAAGTGAAGGCGAAGGCGAACGAGAAGGCCGAGGCCGCGCTGAAGGTCGCCCGCGACCTGTCGAACGGCCTGGGCCTGTACACGAAGCCGATCGACGAAAAGCTGGCCCGTGTCGCGTCGCCGAAGCCGGCGATGCCGGTGGCGCTGCCGTCGGCCACGACGCCGACGAAGCCGCTCGGCACGGCCGACATCGTGATGCCGGAGATGGGCGTCGCGAAGGCCGGGGCCGGTAGCACCCAACTGTTGGACCAAGCGGCGAAGGAACTCGCCCGCGGCGACCTGGACATGGCCCGCAAGATCGCCATCCAGGCGCACAACAGCGACCCGAAGGCGAAGGCCGACGCGCAGGCCCTGCTCCGGCAGATCGACGTGGAAGCCGCCGCCGCGAACAAGAAGATGGCGCAGCAGGCGTTCACGAACGCCGTCGCCACGTTCAAGAACAAGCAGTACGACACGGCCCTGGAGGTGTTCGGGAAGATCGACCCGGCCCTGCTCACCGACGAGCAGAAGGCCACGGCCGAGGCGTGCATGAAGGAGTGCCTCGCCAAGACCGACGTGAAGATGCCGGCGACGGTCGATCCGAAGGTGCAACTGGCCGCCGGCCAGGACGCCCCCGGCACGGCCCGCGTCGGGGCGCTCAAGGTCGAGGAGCCGACGGTCAGCCCGACGCCCGGCCTGAGCAAGATCAACGAGAAGGGGATCGAGAAGGCGAACACCGTCGCCGACGAGCAGAAGGCGATGGCCGAGGTCGCGTTCCAGAAGCTGCGGCAGGACGGCCTCGACGCGATGAAGTCCGCCGGCGACGCCTGGGGCCGCGGCGAGACCGACACGGCGATGAAGATTCTCGAGGAGTACGGCGCGAAGGTCCGCGGCTCGTCGCAATCGGCGGCCCGGCAGGCCAACTTGCTCCGCCCGATCGAGACGCGGCTCGACGGGTACATGAAGCTCAAGCACCACGCCGACTACGTCAAGAAGGAGGCGCAGGACAAGGACGCCTTCCGCAAGGACCGGCTCGCCGGCAACCTCGCCGAGCAGATGAAGCAGGAGGAGATCAAGAAGAAGGTCGCCGAAGTCAACGACCTGATGAAGGCCAAGAAGTTCGTCGAGGCCGAGAAGCTCGCGGCGCAACTGAAGCTGCTCGACCCGGACAACCCGACGACGACGTTCATCGCCGAGCAGACGAAGATCGCGCGGCGGACGAACGACTTCCAGAAAATCACGGACGAGAACGAGCGGTTCACCCTACACGGGCTGAACGACGCGACGGAACTCGGGCCGAACATGGGCGGCCGCGACCTCGTCATCGACCCGGTTCGGTCGCGGATCGCCGCCGGTCGCGGTGAGGACCCGTTCCAGCGGAAGATGTCCGAGACGGAGCGGAAGATCGAGGGGACGCTGTCCGGCAGCGTGTCGATGAAGTTCGACAACACGTCGCTGCGGGAGGCCATCGGCGCGCTCCGCACGCAGTCCGGGCTGAACATCGTCACCGACGACGTGGCCCTGGACGACGAGAAGATTTCCCTCGACTCCGTCACGGTGAACGAGGACCTGAAGAACATCTCCATGAAGGACGCGATGACGATCCTTCTGGAGAAGGCCCGGCTCGCCTACGTCGTCGAGAACAACGTCGTCAAGGTGACGACGGCGAAGCGGTCGAAGGGCCGGCTCGTCACGAAGGTCTTCCACGTCATGGACCTGGTGACGCCGATCCCGGAGTACGGGCTGTCGCCGCACCACACGCTGGCCGGGGCGCTGGCCAACCAGCGGAACCTGCCGGAGCTGCCGGGCAACCGCGGGGCCACGCCGTTCATCCCGCAGAGCGGGATGAAGGAAGGGACGCTCGTGAGCGGCGGCGGGCTGCCGGGCGGCGTGCCGAACGTCACCGGGACGCTCCAGAACACGAACGAGAACCGCGGCCAACTGGCCATGTCCCCGCAGCGGGGGGCGTACAGCCAGCAGCTGATGAAGCTCGTCACGGGCATGGTCCGGCCGTACTCGTGGAGCGAACTCGGCGGCAACGGCAACCTCAGCTACTACGACATCGGCGGCGCGCTCGTCGTCAACCAGACGGCGGACGTGATCGGCGAGGTGCAGCAGCTCCTCGACTCGTTGCGGCGGCTGCAAGACCTGTCCGTGTCGGTCGAAATCCGCGTGGTGAGCCTGTCGGAAGCGTTCTTCGAGCGGGTCGGCGTGGACTTCTCGATGAACATCAAGACGAACAACACGACGCTGGAGCGGGAGTTCGCGACCAGCCAGTTCCGGCCGCAGCCGTTCCTGAACGACATCAACAGCCGCGGGACGGTCGGGTACTCGCCGGCGACGAGCTTCACGTCGGACCTGGACATCCCGATCCGGCCGTCGAGCTTCGGCCTCAGCCTGCCGCCGTTCGGGGGCTACCAACCGGCCCTCGGCCCGACGACCAACGGCGGCCTGTCGCTCGGCCTCGCGTTCCTCAACGACATCCAGGTCTACATGTTCCTGGAAGCGGCGCAGGGGAACCGCCGGGTGAACATCATGCAGGCCCCGAAGATCACGCTGTTCAACGGGCAAACCTCGACCGTGTTCGTCGGCGACCTGGCGTTCTTCACCACGGGCTTGCAGGTGCTGAACGTGGGCGGGCAGTTCGTCTACCTGCCGCAGAACACGGCCGTCCCGATCGGCCAGGGGTTCAACCCGAACGGCACGGGCGGCAGCACGCAGGGCGGGGTGAGCGTGACGGTGCAGGCGGTGATCTCGTCCGACCGGCGGTTCGTGCGGCTCAACCTGACGCCGACGCTGACGGCCCTGGCGAGTGCGAACGTCCCGCTGTTCCCGATCACGACGTTCGTGACGCCGGTGTTCGAGGGCGGCTCGCAAGGTCAGCCGATCCCGTTCACGCAGTTCTACCAGCAGCCGTCGTTCACGGAAATTTCGGCCCAGACGACGGTGGCGGTCCCGGACGGCGGCACGGTGCTGCTCGGCGGGTTGAAGACGCTGGCCCAGGGCCGCAACGAGTTCGGCCCGCCGGTGCTGGCCCAAGTGCCGTACCTGAACCGGCTGTTCAAGAACATCGGGATCGGGACGGAAACCCGGCACGTCATGCTGATGGTGACGCCGCGGATCATCATCAACAGCGAGGAAGAGCTGCGGCAAACGTCCGAGGGCGGCATCACCAACCAGTGACGCCGCGAACGTGAAGCGCGAGGGCCGGCCCCGGTTGGGGTCGGCCCTTTTTCGTTCGGGCGACGCCCCGGCCGAGAGCTATAACGTCCCGCATGTCGCACTTCGTTTCGCATTTAGAAGGGGCCGTCGACGGCACGCGCCTCGACTTCGGCCGGCCCTACAACCTCCACGCCGGGCGGCCGATCGTCGTCCGGTACAACCTCGAAGCCGTCCGCAAGACGATCACCCCGGACGACCTCGCGAAGCGGCCGCCGACGCTGTGGCGGTACCGCGAGCTGCTTCCGCTGCCGCTCGACGTGGAACCCGTTACCCTCGGCGAGGGGATGACGCCGCTGCTGCCGTGCCCGCGGCTCGGGGCACAGCTCGGCCTGCCGAACCTGTTCGTGAAGGACGAGTCGCAACTGCCGACCGGCAGCTTCAAGAGCCGCGGCATGACGGCCGCGATCAGCATGGCGAAGTGGCTCGGGGTGACGCGGGTGGCGCTGCCGACGGCCGGGAACGCCGGCGGCGCGGCGGCCGCTTACGCCGCGCGGGCCGGGATCGAGTGCTACGTGTTCATGCCGCAGGACACGCCGGTCGTGAACCAGTTCGAGCCGCACCTGTACGGGGCGAAGGCGTTCCGCGTCAACGGCCTCATCAACGACTGCGGCAAGATCGTCAAGGACGGCACCGACGCGATGGGCTGGTTCGACCTGTCCACGCTGAAGGAGCCGTACCGCCTCGAAGGCAAGAAGACGATGGGCCTGGAGTTGGCCGAGCAAATGGGCTGGCAGCTGCCGGACGTGATCCTCTACCCAACCGGCGGCGGCACGGGGTTGATCGGCATGGGGAAGGCGTTCCACGAGCTACTCGAACTCGGCTGGCTGAAGTCGGCGAAGCTGCCGCGGCTGATCTCGTGCCAGGCCGAGGGGTGCGCCCCGATCGTGCGGGCGTTCGACAAGGGCGAGCGGTTCGCGGAGCTGTTCCCGAACGCGGCGACGGCGGCGAGCGGGCTGCGGGTCCCGGCCGCGGTCGGCGACTTCCTGATGCTCGACGCGATCCGCGCCAGCGGCGGCAAGGCGGTCGCCGGTTCGGAAGCGAGCATCGCCCCGTGGATGCGCCGCGCGAGCGCGGCCGAGGGGATTGCCGTCTGCCCGGAGACGGCCGTGTGCTTCGACGTGCTGGAGAAGTTGCTGGCGGCCGGCGACGTGACGCCGGGCGAGACGGTGGTGGTATTCAACACCGGGGCCGCGCCGAAGTACCTGGAGGCGCTGCCGGTCGAGCTTCCGATGGTTGAGAAGGAGAAGATCGCGTGGGATAGGCTGACATAGTAGTAGGCACACTCCGTGTGCCGTCTCCTTCCTCTCTCCACGACCTGCATGAACTCCCAGCGACTCGCAGCCGACGGCACACGGAGTGTGCCTACTACTATGTCCTCCGTCCTCATCGTCGGCGGCGGCCTCGCCGGCCTCGCGGCCGCCACCGCCCTCGCCCCGCGCCGGGTCCGCGTCACGATCCTCGAATCGCGGCCGCGGCTCGGCGGCCGGGCGTCGTCGTTCGCCGACCCCGCCACCGGGCAGCTCATCGACGCCTGCCAACACGTCAGCATGGGCTGCTGCACGAACTTCGCCCACTTCTGCCGGACCGTCGGCGTCGAACGCTTCCTCGAGCCGCAGCGGACGCTCTGGTTCCAGACGCCGGACCGCCGGGTGAGCCGGTTCCGGGCCGACCCGTGGCCCGCGCCGTTCCACCTCGGCCGGGCGCTGGCCGCGGCGCACTACCTGACCGCGGCCGAGAAGGTCCGCATCGGCTGGGGCCTGTTGCAACTGTGGCGGGCGTCACCGGACGCCGACCCGCCGGCCCTCGACTGGTTGCTCGCCCACCGGCAGACGGCCCGCACGATCGACCGCTTCTGGGGCGTGGTGCTGACGAGCGCGCTGAACGAGACCGTCGCCCGCGTCGGGCTGAAGTACGCGCGGAAGGTGTTCGTGGACGGGTTCATGGCCCACCGCGACGGGTTCACGGTGCACGTGCCGCGCGTCCCGTTGGGCCGGCTCTACGGCGACGAGTTGCGGGCCTGGCTGACATCGCACGGCGTCACCGTGCGCGAGAATTGCGGCGTAAAACGGTTAGCGTCGCGGCCGCCGGCCGCGACGCTAACCGCCGACCTCCGCGACGGCACGGCGCTGACCGCCGATGACGTTTTGCTCGCCGTCCCGTTCGACCGCGCCCTCGACCTGCTGCCAAACGACATCGCGGCACAACCGTTCTTTGCCCGTATCAAATCCCTCGCCCCGTCACCGATCACGAGCGTCCACCTCTGGTTCGACCGCGACATCACGCCGCTGCCGCACGTCGTGCTGGTCGATTGCCTCGGCCAGTGGGTGTTCAACCGCGGCGGCGGGTACGTCCAAGTCGTCGTCAGCGCGTCGCGAGATCTGAAGCAACTCGGCCGCGATAAGGTTCAAGACGAAGTCGTCGCGGAACTCGGCCGCCTCTTTCCGCATTCGGCGCAGCTGCTCCGTGCGAAGGTCGTCACGGAACACACGGCCACGTTTAGCGCCACGCCCGGCATCGACGCCGTGCGGCCGCCGCAGGCGACGCCGGTGCCACACCTGTTCCTCGCCGGCGATTGGACGCAAACCGGCTGGCCGGCGACAATGGAAGGGGCCGTCCGCAGCGGCTACCTCGCCGCCGAGGCGATCCTCGCCGCCCGCGGCCGCCCGGAACGGCTCGTCCAACCCGACCTCGCTTAAAGGACACCTCCCATGCGCCTGCTGTCCCTCCTCACGCTGCTCGCCGCCGTCGGTTCCGCTTCCGCCCAGTGGAAACTCGACGACAAGTTCAAGGTCGCTAAACCCGAAGACCTGAAGGACGCCGAAACCACGCCGCCGCCGAAGGGGGCGGTCGTCCTCTTCGACGGCAAGTCGCTCGACAACTGGACGCGGACGAACGGCAAGCCGGCCGAGTGGAAGCTCACCGACGGCGCGATGGAAGGGTTCAAGGGGCACGGCGACATCGTCACGAAGGAGAAGTTCGCCGGCACGTTTAACCTCCACGTCGAGTTCCGCGTCCCCTACGAGCCAGAACTGAAGGCGGGCCAGGGCCGCGGCAACAGCGGCGTGTACGTCCAGGGCCGGTACGAGGTGCAGGTCCTCGACAGCTACGGGCTGGACAGCAGGAACAACGACTGCGCCGCGATTTACGAGGTGGCCGCGCCGGCGAAGAACGTGTGCAAGGCCCCGACCGTCTGGCAGACCTACGACATCGAGTTCGTCGCGCCGACGTTTGAAAACGGGAAAAAGACCGAACCCGTGCGGATGACGGTGTATCACAATGGGGTGAAGGTCCACGACGGCGTAAAGGTGACGACCGACAACACGCGGGCCGGCCTCGGCGGCGACCCGAGCACCCCCGGCCCGATCCTGCTGCAAGACCACGGCCACCCGGTCCAGTACCGCAACGTCTGGCTGCTGAAGAAGTGAAGCCGTTCGACGCGATCCTGAAGCAGATGCTGGACGACTACGGCCCCGACTGGGGCGCGTGGCTCGCGCCCCGGTCCGGCCTGCCGGCGGCGGGCCTGGAGGCCATCGACGCCGACCTGTCCACGGTCCAGGCGACGCCGGACAAGGTGTTCCGGCTGTCCGGCGGCGGCCTCCTGCACCTGGAGGTGCAGTCGAGTTGGGACGGCGAACTGCCGGACCGGCTGTTGTTCTACAACGTGCTGTTGCACCACCGGCACGGCGGCCCGGTGCATTCGACGGTCATTCTGCTCCGCCCGGAGGCGAACGCGAGCAACCTCACGGGCGTCGTGTCCCGGACCCGGCCGGACGGCCGCGAGTTCCACCGGTTCGAGTACGACGTCGTCCGCGTCTGGGAACTGTCGGCCGACGCGCTGTTGGCCGGGCGGCTCGGCGTCGCGCCGCTGGGGTTGCTCACGAACGACGCGGCCGGGCGGATGCCGGAACTCGTCAAGCGGCTGGCCGACCGGATCGACCGCGAGGAACCGGACCCGGAGTTACGAACCCGCCTTTTGATCGAGAGTTTCATTCTCACCGGCCTGCGGTACGATAGGGAACAGATGCGACCGCTGTTCATGGGGCTTCAGAACATGAAAGAGTCATCGACGTATCAAGGGATTCTCGAGGAGGGCCGCGAGGAGGGCCGCGAGGAGGGCCGCGAGGAGGGAATCGCGACGGGGCAACTCGTCGCCCTTCGCACGGCGCTCATCGCGATCCTCGAACGCAAGTTCGCCAGCATCCCGGCGGACATCGAGCCGCGGGTCAACGCCTGCGGCGACGCCGCGACGTTGCAAGCGGCGACGGTCCTCGCCGCGACCGTCCAGACGCTCGCCGAGTTCGAGCGCGACCTGCAACTCTGACCACCCCGCCCCCGCGCCGCTCAGGACTCCCCCGGAATGGGCCACGACCAGCCGAAGGACTCGCCCGCACGGCCGACCGCTTACCCGCCCGGCGGGTCGAAGGAAATCCTCGCCCTGGCCGGGCCGCTGATCCTCGCGAACAGCTTCACCACCATCCAGTTCACCGTGGACCGGCTGTTCCTCAGCTGGTACAACCCGGACGCCATGGGCGCGTCCATGCCGGCCGCCATGGTGTTCTGGTTCGTGTTCGCGTTCGTCCAGGGCACGGCCGGGTACGTGTCCACGTTCGTCGCCCAGTACACCGGCGCGGGGCGGCCCCGCCGCGTCGGCCCGGCCGTGTGGCACGGCATCCACTTCAGCCTCGTCGCCGGGGCGCTGTTCTGGCTGCTCTGGCCGGCCGCCCCCGCCGTGTTCGCGCTCGCCGGCCACGAGCCGGACATGCAGGCGCTGGAGGCGACGTACTTCCGCACGCTCTGCGCCGCCGCCATGCCGATGGCGATCGTCGCGGCCGTGTCCAGCTTCTTCTCCGGCCGCGGCGACAGTTGGACCGTCCTCGGCATCAACGCCATCGGCACGGTCGTGAACATCGGCCTCGACTACCTGCTCATCTTCGGCCACTACGGGTTCCCCGAAATGGGCATCGCCGGCGCGGGGTGGGCGACGGCCGCCGGGGCGTGGGCGTCCGCCCTGCTCGCCCTCGGCCTGTTCTTCCGCCGCCGGTTCCGGGAGGAATTCGACGCGCTCAACTGGCGGCCGGAGCGGGAGCTGTCCGTGCGGCTGCTGAAGTTCGGCGGCCCGGCCGGGATGCAGTGGGCGCTGGACGCCATCTCGTTCACGCTGTTCACGCTGTTCGTCGGGCAGCTCGGCAAGGCGGAGCAGAACGCGACGAGCCTGACGTTCACGCTCAACCTGTTCGGGTTCCTGCCGATGATGGGCATGGGGCAGGCCATCGCCATCCTCGTCGGCCAGCGGCTCGGCGAGAACCGGCCGGACCTCGCCGAGCGCTCGACGATCCTCGGCATGCGGTGGACGCTGGCGTACTCGTTCCTGGTGGCCGCGTGCTACCTGTTCCTCCCGCACCTGCTCGTACTACCGTTCGCCCCGGACCCCGGCAGCGAGCAGGCGAAGGACTGGCCGGCGGTCGTCGCGATCGTGCCGACGTTGCTGTTGTGCGTGTCCGTGTACTCGATCGCGGACACGCTGAACCTGACGTACTCGTTCGCCCTCCGCGGGGCCGGGGACACGCGGTTCGTGTCGATCCTTACGTTCGCGCTGGCGTGGCCGTGCATGATCGTGCCGACGTACCTGGTCGTGCGGTACGGCGGCAGCGTCTACCTGGCGTGGGGGTTCGCGAGCTTCTACATCGCGGTCATGGCCGCCTGCTTCTGGTGGCGGTTCAACACCGGCAAGTGGAAGGCGATGCGGGTCATCGAGCCGGGCGGGACGCACTGACCGCGCGGCGCGGCCGGTACGACCCGCACACCTTCTCAAACCGACCCGCCCCTCCCGTCGCGCGAACCGTTCCCCGCCGTCGTTCGCCGCGCCACCGGTCGATGAACACGGCATGTCTACGCCGCACGCCCGCCTCAACCGGCTCGAACGGTTCCTCCTCGGCCTGCTCGTCGTCGCGGCCGTCGCGTTCGGCGCGGTCGTCGAAATTCGGTCCGCGTTCCAGAAGATGCGGCGGACGGACTTCGGCGTGTACGCCCGCGCCGCGTGGGCCGTCCGCGCCGGCGGCGAGTTGTACGACATCGCCGACGACCGCGGCTGGCACTACTGCTACCCGCCGCCGTTCGCCGTGCTCATGACGCCGCTCGCCGACCCGCCGGTCGGCGAATCGCGCACGGGTTACCTGCCGTTCGCTGTGTCGGTCGGCGTGTGGTATCTCTTCTCGCTGGCGTGCGTCTGGTTCGCGCTGAACCAATACGCGAACGCCGTCCTGCCGGCCGAGCCGCGGGGCACGCGGCGGTGGTGGTACGCGCGGACCGGGCCGTTCCTCGTCGCGGTCGGCGGCGTCGGGTTCACCCTCGCCCGCGGGCAGGTCAACCTGCTCGTCGTCGCGATGCTGGCGGCCATGTTCGCGAGTCACCTCCGCGGCCGCCGGTTCACCGCCGGGCTGTGGCTCGGGGCCGCCATTTGCTTGAAGGTCATCCCCGCGTTCCTCGGCCTGTACTTGCTGTTGAAGCGGGACACGCGCGGCGTCGCCGGGACGATCGCGGCGCTCGTCGTCGGCTTGCTGCTCATCCCCGCGTCCGTCTGGGGCGTGGACAAGGCCGTCGCGATGAACCGGCTGATGGTGACGAACGTGCTGCAACCCGGCACGACCGGCGAGGGCGGGGCGACGTTGGCCGAGGAGCTGACGAACGCGACGGCCACGTCGAGCCAGTCGTTCCAGTCCGCGATCCACTACCTGCTGCACCCGGACCCGGCGTCGCGGCCGACGCTCGCGTCGAAGGAGACGCGGCTGGCGCACTGGGCCGTCGGCGGGGCGCTGACGCTCGCGCTCGTCCTCGCGGCGCGGGGCCGGGCGGCGACGCCGGCGAACGAGTTGCTGCTGTTCGGCGCGCTCGGCCTACTAATGCTGCACCTGACGCCGGTAAGCCACATGCACTACTATGCGTTCGGGCTGCCGTTCGCCTGCGGCGTCTGGTTGAAGGGCGTCGCGGAGAACCCCGGCCGGTTCCTGCCACCGCCGTTGACACTCGCTCTGCTCGTGCTGTGGGGCGTGGCGACGGCGACGCCGCTGTTCCCCGGCCCGGTGTTCGACGCCCTCCGCGGCGGCGGCCTGGGCCAGGCCGCGAGCATCGTGTTGCTCGCCTACGCGGTCCTGCAGTTGCGGAAGAAGCCAGAGATGGGGGTGATTGAGGAAGTGCGACCGCTCCGGCGGGCGGCGTGAGCAGGTGTCGAGCTGCCACTCTAGCAGGCTAGATGTCCAAGATTCCAAGATTACACGCACACTGCCCCACTCCTGTTTCACGGCGGGCGCGAATTTCTTGTAGGGCGGGTCAAGGCTTTGCGCCGACCCGCCGGGGGACCGCAACCACTCGGAGGACCGCCGATCCGGTTGGAAGCGCGTCGGCGGGTCGGCGCAAAGCCTTGACCCGCCCTACAAACCGCCGTCACCCGCCGAGCCATTCGTCGTTCGACCAGTACTCCAGCACCGTCGGCGCGACGCCGGCGAGGTCGCCGCGAATGAGCGAAATCGCGAGCAGGTTCGCCCGCTGGATGACCGGGTCGAGCCGCCGCTGGCCGACCGCTTCCAGGAACTTCTCGCACTCCTTCTGTTGCTGCGGCGTCGTGACGCTCACCTCGAACCGCAGGTCGGCCCGCGCGTACCGGACGGCCGACCGGATGGCGTCCCAGTACCCGCACGCGGCGGCCAGCCACGGCGGCGGGTCCGGGTACTTCTTCGCCGTCGCCAAAAGCTCCGCGATCCAGTCCCGCATGACCTCGGCCCGGCACCAGAACCCGGCCGCGTGGAACTCGACGAAGCTGGTCATGCAAGATTCCCGGCACGAGGGGTCGGGGAACGGGCAGGGCAATTTTAGTAACCGCGTAAGGGGTACGGCCCGCCGCCGAACCCGGATTCCTCCTGTAACGGCCGTGTAACCGAATTCGTCTCCCGGCACGCGCCGCGTGCCTCTTAAACGTCTACACCGATAGGAGGAAGTCCCGCGCCCACGTCCTTCGGCCGGTCGCCTCTCTCACCTCTGGGGTTTTCGGATGAACCGCTTGTCTCGTTCGCGTGCCTGGCTCGGATCGGCGCTCCTGACCGGGTGCGTCGTCGTCGTCGCGCTCGTCGCCGCCGACCCGCCCGCCCCGAAGTCCCGCCCGGAGATGTGGAAGAAGGTGGACGAGGCCATCAACAAGGGGCTGCCGCAAACGGCCGTCAAGGAGCTGGACCCGATCATCGAGAGCGCGCTCAAGGACAAGGCGTACCCCGAAGCCATCAAGGCGATCAGCAAGAAGATCGCGTTCGAGGGGAACGTCCAGGGGAACAAGCCGGAGGAGAAGATCACGCGGATGCAGGCCGAGATCGCGAAGGCCCCGAAGGAAATGGTCCCGGTCATGGACGCGGTCCTGGCGAACTGGTACTGGCACTACTTCCAACAGAACCGGTGGCGGTTCCAGCAGCGGACGCGGACGGCCGCCCCGCCCGGCGCGGACTTCACCACCTGGGACCTGCCCCGGCTGTTCGCCGAGATCGACAAGCAGTTCACGAAGGCCCTCGCCGCCGAGAAGGAACTGAAGGCCATCCCGATCGCCACGTATGACGCGCTTCTGGAAAAGGGGACCGTGCCGGACACGTACCGGCCGACGCTGTTCGACTTCATCGCGTTCGAGGCGCTGGCCTTCTACGCGGCCGGCGAGCAGGCCGGGGCGAAGGCCGAGGACAGCTTCGAGTTCGACGCCACGTCCCCGGCCCTTGCCTCAGTTGAAGAATTCCTCGCGTGGAAGCAGGCCACGACCGACGAGGACTCGCCGAAGCTCAAGGCGATCAAGCTCTACCAGAACCTCCTCACGTTCCACAAGGACGACGCGAACAAGGATGCGTTCCTGGACGCCGACCTGTTCCGATTGCAGTTCGCGCACGCTCACGCCTTCGGGGAAGAAAAGGCCGCGCGGTACAAGGCGGCGCTGAAGGCGTTCGCCGAGACGTGGGCGGACCACGAGCTGTCCGCCACGGCCCGCCACCGGTGGGCCGAGGTGCTGCACGCCGAGCACGAGTCGGTCGAGGCCCGGCAGATCGCGATGCAAGGCAAGAACGCCTTCCCGAACAGCAACGGCGGGAAGCTATGTCACAACCTGATCCTGCAAATCGAGGCGAAGCACATCCAGGTGCTGACCGAGCGGGTGTGGGCCGACCCGCTGCCGGTGCTGCGGGTGCAGTACCGGAATATCACCAAGGTTTACTTCCGCGCCGTGAAGGCCGACTGGGTGGCCCGCCTCACGACGAAGAACCGGTGGCGGCCGGAGCAGCTCGACAACGCCGACTACGAGGGCCTGACGAAGCAGAAGCCGGAGTTGGAGTGGAGCGCCGACCTCGAAGCGACGGACGACTACCAGGAACGCTCCCACGACGTGCCCGCGCCGAAGGGGCTGAAGCCGGGGTTCTACTTCATCCTCGCGAGCTGGAAGGCCGACTTCTCCGACGGCGGGAACAGCATCTCCGCGGCGGACGTGTGGGTCACTGACCTGGCGCTCGTCATCCGTCAGCAGAACAACGTCGGCAAACTCGACGGGTTCGTGCTGACGGCGAAGGGCGGCGACCCCGTCCCGAACGCGAAGGTCCGCGTCTGGACCCGCAACAACCAGAACAACACCATCACCGAGAGCACGGCCGTCACGACCGACGCGAACGGCCTGTTCTCCGTCGCCGGGCCGAACCAGCGCGGCATCTTCGTCCTCGCCACGCACGACGGCCAGCAGCTCGCCAGCCAGAACGAGCACTACCTGTACAGCTACCCGAACCCGTACAAGCCGCGGTCGCACGTCGTCCTGTTCACCGACCGGTCGCTCTACCGGCCGGGCCAGACGGTCCACTTCAAGGGGATCACGCTGCTGGCGGACACGGAAAAGGACAACTACAAGGTGCTGCCCGGCCGGAAGCTGACGGTCGTGTTCACCGACCCGAACGGCAAGGAGGTCGCGAAGGCCCAGGTCACGTCGAACGACTTCGGGTCGTTCAGCGGCACGTTCACCGCCCCGCGGGACCGGCTCACCGGGCGGATGACGATCAGCGTCCCCGGCGAGGTCGGCGGCGTCGTTCACGTCAACGTCGAGGAGTACAAGCGGCCGAAGTTTCAGGTGACGGTCGATCCGCCGAAGGACGCGCCGAAGCTCGGCGGCGAGGTGAAGGTGACGGGCAAGGCGACCGGGTACACCGGGGCGGCCGTCAACGGCGCGAAGGTCCGGTGGCGGGTGGCCCGCGAGGTCCGGTGGCCGGTCTGGTTCTACGACTGCTGCTGGTGGCGCATCCCGCCGAACCGCGGCGAGGCACAAGAGATCGCGCACGGCACGGCCATCACCGAGGCGGACGGCTCGTTCACGGTCAGCTTCACGGCGAAGCCGGACATGACCGTGCCGGAGAAGGACGAGCCGACGTTCCACTTCACCGTTTACGCGGACGTGACCGACACGACCGGCGAGACGCGGAGCGCGAGCAAGGGCGTGGCCGTCGGGTACACCGCGCTCCAGGCAACGATTTCCGCTGACGAGTGGCTGACGGTCGAGAAGGACGTGATTCTGAAACTCAGCACGACGACCCTCGACGGCGAGGGGCAGGCCGCGAAGGGCGTGGTGAAGGTCCACAAGCTGAAGGCCCCGGACGAGGTGAAGCGGCCGGACATCCTCGGCCAGCCGACCCAACCGCCGCGGCGCGGGGGCCGCGGCCGGGTCGTGCCGCCGGTCCCGCTGCCGCGGCCCGATTCCGGCGACATCCGCACGTGGCCGCTCGGCGAGTTGGTCAAGTCCGCCGACTTCGCCACGGAGAAGGACGGCAAGAAGGAGCTGCCGTTTAAGCTCGAGGTCGGCGTTTACCGCGCCCTCGTCGAGACGCAGGACCGGTTCGGCAAGCCGGTCACGGCGCAGCTCAACGTCCGCGTGCTGAAGCCGGACGACACGAAGCTGGCCATCAAGGTCCCGCACGTCCTCGCGGCCCCGAAGTGGTCGCTGGAACCCGGCGCGGAGTTCACCGCCGTCTGGGGGACCGGGTACGACCGTGGCCGGGCGTTCGTCGAGGTCGAGCACCGCGGCAAGAAGCTCCAGAGCTTCTGGACCGACCCGGAGAAGACGCAAATCACGATCGCGCAGAAGATCGACGAGGGGATGCGCGGCGGGTTCACCGTCCGCACCACGTTCGTCCGCGAGAACCGCGGCTACCTGGAGAGCCGGCACGTGGACGTGCCGTGGAGCAACAAGGATTTGACCGTCAAGTGGGAGCGGTTCGTCTCGAAGCTGGAGCCGGCGAAGAAGGAGACGTGGACGGCCGTGGTCGCCGGGCCGAAGGCGGCGAACGCCGTCGCGGAGATGGTCGCGGCGCTGTACGACGCCTCGCTGGACGCGTACCTGCCGCACCACTGGCTGAGCAAGTTCAACGTGTTCCGGTACGACCAGTCGAGCCTCTACAGCTACTTCGACAACACGGCAAAGTACCTCTACCAGGTCCGCGGCGACTGGCACCCCCGCTACCTGCCGGTGGACGTGCGGTACCGCAAGCTGCCGGACGACATCACGACGAACCTGTGGGGGTACATGTTCTTCGGCCGCGACGGCGCGATGCGGGGCATGGGCGGCGGCATCGGCGGCCCGCCCGGCGCGCCGGCCCCGATGGCGAAGGCGACCGCGGCGGCCGAGCCGGAGACGCGGAAGGAGATGTTCAACCAGTTGGCCGACCGCGCGCCCGGCGGGGCCGACAAGCCCGCCGCGGCCGTCGACCCCGGCCCGGACCTGAGCAAGGTGGCCGCCCGGAAGAACCTGAACGAGACGGCGTTCTTCTTCCCGCACCTGACGGCCGCCGCGGACGGCAGCGTGAAGCTCGAATTCACGATGCCGGAGGCGCTGACGAAGTGGAAGTTCCTCGGCTTCGCCCACGACCGGGAGTTGAAGAGCGGCTTCCTGCAAGACGAGGTCGTAACGGCGAAGGAGCTGATGGTCCAGCCGAACCCGCCGCGGTTCCTCCGCGAGGGCGACGTGCTGGAGTTCGCCGTGAAGGTCAGCAACCAGTCCGCGACGAAGCAATCCGGGCGGGTCCGGCTGTCGCTGTTCGACGCGCGGACCAACGCCCCGATTGACGCCGCGTTCGGCAACGCGGCCGGCGACCAGCCGTTCGAGATCGCGGCCGCGGAGTCGAGGAGCTTCTACTGGAAGCTGACCGTGCCGGACGGCGCGTACCCGATCGTCTACAAGGCCGTCGGCGCGACCGACCGGCTGTCCGACGGCGAGGAGGGGATGCTGCCCGTGCTGTCGAAGCGCATCCTCGTCACGGAGTCAATCCCGCTGCCGATCCGCGGCAACCAGACGAAGACGTTCGAGTTCAAGAAGCTGCAGGACGCGGCGAAGTCGAACACGCTCAAGCACCAGTCGCTGACCGTGCAGATGACGAGCCAGCCGGCGTGGTACGCGGTGCTCGCGCTGCCGTACCTGATGGAGTACCCGCACGAGTGCAGCGAGCAGACGTTCAACCGCCTCTACGCGAACGCCCTGGCCAAGCATGTCGCGGCCGGCGACCCGAAGATCCGCCGTACCTTCGACACGTGGAAGAACCTCCAGCCGGAGGCGCTGAAGTCGCCGTTGGAGAAGAACCAGGACGTGAAGGCGGCGGTCCTCGAAGAGACGCCGTGGCTCCGCGACGCGGTGAAGGAGGCGGAGGCCCGCCGCAACGTCGGCGTCCTGTTCGACGAGACGCGGCTCAACGACGAGACGGCCCGCGCCATGAAGAAGCTGGCCGAGATGCAGCGGGACAACGGCATGTGGCCGTGGTTCCCCGGCGGGCCGGACAACGAGTACCTCAGCCTGTACATCGTGACCGGGTTCGGCCGGATGCGGCACCTCGGCGTGAAGGTGGACATGGCCCCGGCGATGAAGGCGCTGACCCGCCTCGATGCGTGGATGCACGAGAGGTACCAGTGGATTCTCAAGCACGCGAAGGACCCGGAGGCGAACCACCTCAGCACGACCATCGCGCTGTACCTGTACGGCCGCAGCTTCTTCCTCCAGGACAAGGCCGTCGCGAAGGAGCACCAGACCGCGATTGAGTACTGGCAGCGGCAGGCCCGCAACCACTGGCTGAAGCTGGCGAACCGCCAGTCGCAGGCGCACCTCGCCCTCGGGCTGAAGCGGTTCGGCGACCGGGCGACGCCCGCCGGCATCCTCGCGAGCATCAAGGAACGCTCGGTTTCAAACGAGGAACTAGGCATGTTCTGGCGGGACACGGAGCTGTCGTGGTGGTGGTATCACGCCCCGATCGAGACGCAGGCGGTGATGATCGAGGCGTTCGACGAGGTGGCGAACGACGCGAAGGCCGTCGAGGACTGCAAGGTCTGGCTGCTCAAGCAGAAGCAGACGCAGAACTGGAAGACGACGAAGGCGACGGCCGACGCCGTGTACGCGCTGCTCTTGCGCGGCGACAACCTCCTGAAGTCCGACGCGCTCGTCGAGGTGACGCTCGGCGACGAGGCGATCAAACCGGAGAACGTCGAGGCCGGGACCGGGTTCTACGAGCAGAAGTTCCTGCGGGCGGAAGTGAAGCCGGACTTCGGCAAGATCACGGTGAAGAAGACGGACGCCGGCGTGAGCTGGGGCAGCGTCCACTGGCAGTACCTGGAGGACGTGAGCAAGGTGACGGTCCACGACGGGACGCCGCTAAAGCTGGAGAAGAAGCTGTTCAAGCGGACGTTCACGAAGAAGGGGCCGGTGCTGGAAGCCGTGGCCGGCCCGGTGGGGGTCGGCGACGAGGTCGTGTGTCGCGTCATCCTGCGGACGGACCGGGACATGGAGTACGTCCACCTGAAGGACCACCGCGGCAGCGGGACGGAGCCGGTGAGCGTGCTGAGCCAGTACAAGCTCCAGGACGGGCTGTACTACTACGAGAGCACGAAGGACACGGCGTCGCACTTCTTCATCGACTACCTGCCGAAGGGGGTGTACGTGTTCGAGTACGCCGTCCGGGTGCAGCACAAGGGGCAGTACCCGACGGGGTTGGCGAACGTGCAGTGCATGTACGCCCCGGAGTTCAACGCGCACTCGGAGAGCGTGATGCTGGAGGTGAAGTAGCCGAAGACCCACCCGTCGAAGCGACGGGTGGGCTTTGAGGTTTTTGTAACTGCACCCAACCACACCGAGCGAAAGCCCACCCGTCGCTTCGACGGATGGGGTCCGACGACCCGCGGCATCGGGCCTTCCGATCCGCGGGCCGCGTGGTTATCCTGGGGCATCCCGTCGTGAGGAATGCCCCATGCCCGCCCCGCCGTTCGCCGCGTTCCGCTACCGCAAGGCCGAGTACGAGTGGGTCGGTCCCGTCCCGCTGCCGCAATTCGCGCGAATGAAGCCCCGCGGCGGCAAGCCGGCCGCCGGGTTCGCCGTCGCCGTCCCGGCCCGCGCGGGGAGCGAGCCGTCCGCGGCGCAGGCGAAGGCGCTGGCGCACCTGCTGGAGAACGAGGCGGGCGTCTTCAAGAAGGTCGCCGCCGAGGCGTGGGACAGCTTCCGCTACGCCTACGGCCAGTCGCACTGGCGGCGGATGGCCGGCCTCCGCCCGGCGGCGTCGGCCGAGGAGTTGATCGACGGCCGCCGCGTCTCCGTCATCGGCCTCACGATCACCCGCGAACACAAGAAGGGGTTCGCGTACCTCCAGTTCCAGCTCGAAGCCGACTGGGAGGACGACCACGGGCTGTACGTCGTCTACGCCCCGGCCGGCAAGAAGGCCGACTGGTGTTCCGCCGACGTGCTGTACGACCTCACCGAAAGCGACGAGGACGTGGGCGAGTTGGAGGAGGAATCGCCGTGGCAGCAACTCGTGGACGCGATCTACGCCGGCAAAAAGAAGACGATCGACCGGCTGGTCGCGGAGGGCGTGGACATCAACGCCGTGCCGAAGGGGGAGACGCCGCCGCTCATCGACGCGGTCGAGTCGATGGAATTGAAGCACGTGAAGCTGTTCCTGACGTACGGGGCGGACCCGAACCACTACCACCCGCCGGAGCGCTCGACGCCGTACAAGCTGGCGCTGAAGCGGCTGAAGGAGACGGGCCTCGGCCCGGACGACGGCGGGTGGCAGCCGTCCTACGTGCGGGCGGCGATGGCGGCGGCCCGGCAGGCGGCGGCCGGTGCGTTCGCGAAACTGGAGCGCGATTGGACCGAGGCGATCCGCCTCATGGAGGAAGCCGGCGGGACGAAAGACGCGAAGAAACGAAAGAAGAAGTGACCCGACTTCCGAAATCCGGCTTCGACTTCGGAAGTCGAGGGATGTGAGGGGCGGTTGCCGTTGCCGCGGACGCCCCTGCGCGGGATCGACTTCCGAAGTCGAAGCCGGACTTCGGAAGTCGGCCTCATTCCGTCCCCACGGCCGCGAGCTTCGCGACCACCATCGCGTGGACGCCCGGCCCGCTCGCCACCAGGCCGCGGCGCTGCGCGAACTGCTCGCCGCCGTAGGTCAGCGGCTCGCCGCGGAGGCCCGTCACTATGCCGCCGGCCTCCGTCACCAGGATGTGCCCGGCGCAGATGTCCCAGTCGCGGAAGTTCGGGTACGTGTTCACGTACACGTCCGCCAGCCCGCGGGCCACGACCGCCAGCTTCACGCCCGCGGAGTACATCTCCAGCGTGTCCGCCGGCGCGAGCGCCCGCTGCACGGCCGTCGGCGACCGCCGCGGCCGGCTCTGCACCAGCACGCACGCCGCCGCGTCCGTCGTCGGCCGCACGGCACACCGCGACGGTGTCCCGTGTTCGCCCGCCTTCGTCCAGCAGCCGCCGCCCTTCGCCGCGTAGGTGTACGTCATCGTCGTCGGTTCGAGGACGACGCCGAGGACGACCTCGCGGTTGACGGTCAGCCCGATCATCACGGAGAACTCGCCGTTCTTCATGGCGAACCCCCGCGTGCCGTCGATCGGATCGACCACCCACATCCGGGCCGGGGCGTCCGCGGCCGCCGTCTTCGGCGTGTCCGTCTCCTCCTCGGCACACAGCCCGTCGGCCGGGAAGGCCGCGTGCAGGTGCTTCAAGATCAGGTCTTGCGACCCCTTATCGACGTGCGTGCTGATCTCCGGCGGGGCGTTCGGGATCGGCACGAACGACGCGTACTCCGCCCGGATGAACTGCCCGGCGATCTCGGCCGCCGCGAGCGCGACGGCCAGTTCGTGTTCGAGATTCATCCGGGTAATGTACGAAGTAGCGCCGCCACTCGGCGGGGGTCGGCTTTGTTCCCTCCCCCCTTGGGGGGGAGGGTTAGGGAGGGGGGTAGACCTTC
>NZ_JCABYM010000104.1:0-30628 GCF_059499385.1 Limnoglobus sp.
CCCCCCTCCCTAACCCTCCCCCCCAAGGGGGGAGGGAACAAAGCCAAGACCCGCGCGGTTCACGTCTGGTCTTTCGTCGCCAAGTGTCCTCGACTGACGGTCTGTTAGTGCTTCTCGTGGACGCTGCCGTCCGCGTGGACGTGGAACCCGGCCGGGACGCTGCTCGACTGCGTCTTCAACATCCGGTTCAGTTGCGCCGCCGCGGCCTGGGCCACGTAGATGCCCGGCGGGACGCTGCCGTCGTTCGCGACCACCACCACGTCGCGGGTGCGGTCCACCACCTGCACCGGCTTGCGGTCGAACGTGTCGCCGTTCTGCCGGAACACGTAGGCGTCCGCCCCGTCCCGCGCGACGGCCGCCGCGGGCAGCACGAACACGTCCGGGATCGCCTCGACCCGCACGTTCAGCCGCACCCGCTGCCCGGGCCGGAACCGCCACAGTAGTTGCGTGCGGCCGTCGCGCTCGACCGTGCGGGACTGGTTCTCCAGCGGCAGCAGGAACCGGAACGTCCGCGAGTCCGGGTCGATGGTGTTCGCGATGTACGTGATCGGGAACGTCTTCTCGACGGCCGGCCAGTCGCGGGCGTCGGCCTCGTCGAAGTCCACCTCGACCGGCCACCCCTCCTTCACGGCGCGTTCGAGCAACGGCGACTCGTCGCGGAACGCCCGGCCCTCGATCGAGAGCAGTTGGTGGTTCGAGAGCAGGCAGAGCGTCTGCCCGGCCTGCACCTGCTGGCCGAGTTCGACCTTCACGTCCTGAATCTCGAACGGCGTTGCCGCCTTCGCCATCGGCGCGGGAATCACCAGCTCGGACACGAACGTGCCCTGGGTGACGGCGTCGATCTGCGCCGCCGCGAGGCCGCGGGTGAGCAACTCCTGGCGGTACGCCTTGATCGCGACCGTCAGCCGCGTGATCTGGTTGTCCACCTCGATGACCCGCGCCTCGGCCACGCCGCCGCCGGCGGACGCGAGCCGCTTCTTCTGCTCCTCCGCGAGCTTCACGTCCTGCGTCGCCTTGAACAGCTCCGTCTGCGTCAGGTGGAGCGTCTCGCTGAGCAGCTTGATCGTGACGAGCGGCTCGCCGGGCTTCACGGTTTCCCCGGCGACGCGGTGGAACCGGCTGACGATGCCGGTGGCCGGGGCGACGATGCCGCGGTCGCCGAAGCCGGGCCGGTCGATGACGATGCCGGGCACGGAGATCGTCTTCCAGTGCGTCGTCGGCACGAGCGGCTTCGCCGTGAGCCGGAGGTTCTTCCGGGCCTGCTCGGAGAGAATGACTTTCTCCGCCGGCGATTCGTGGTCGTGGTCGTCGTCCTCGTGGGCCTCCGGCTCGGTCGGGAAGAGGTACGGCTGCCACCGGTCGCGGGTGACGTACCCGGCCCCGGCGAGGCCGCCGAGGACGACGAGCGTGAGCACGGGCTTCAGGACGCGGGTGAGTTTCACGGCTGCTTCCTCGCGGCGGGCCACTGGTCGTCGAGCGTCAGGCCGGCGAGTTCGGCGGCGGCCTGCCACACCTCGCCGAGCGAGCGGACGTATTCGAGCCGGGCCTCGGCCACGGCCCGTTGCGCTTGCAGGACGCGGAGGTACTCGAACTCCTTCCCCTGGTACGCCTTCCGGGTCAGGTCCAAACTCCGCTCGGCCTTCGGGAGGATCGCGGCCTTGTACTTCTCGGCGCGGGCGCGGGCGGCGGCGTAGGTCGCGAACGCCCTCGCCACCCGGCCGGACAGGTCGAGCTGCACGCGGCCGACCTCGTTCTGCGCCTCGCCGAGTTCGGCGCGGGCGGCGGCGACGTTCCCCTGGTTCTTGTTCCACACGGGAACCGGGACGCTCGCGCCGAACGTCCAGTCGTGGGACCTGTTCTGGTTCTGGCGGACGTACCCGGTGGTGAGCGTGACGTTCGGGATCGGCTCGACCTCCGCGCGGCGGACGGCCAGCTTCGCCCGCTCGACGCCGACCTGCGCCGCCTGCGCGTCCGGGTGGACGGCCCGGACGTAGGCTTGCAGGTGGTCCAGGTCGTACCCCGGCAGCGGCGCTTCCAGGTCGCCGGCGATCGCGGCCGCGGCGAGGTCCGGCGACCCGGCGGCGGCCGCGAGCCGCGCCGCGGCGGCGGGCAGCGCCCGTTCCGTGGCGTCCCGTTCGGCCCGATACCGCTCGCGGTCCACTTCCAACTGCACCACGTCCAGTTCGCTCGCCTCCTTCGCCTTCAACAGCCGCTCGGCGTTCGACACGGACTGGTCCGCGAGGGCGATCAGCTCCGCCAGCACGTCGGCCCGGCGGCGGAGGGCGACGACCTCCCAGTACGCCTGGCGCACGTCCGTCAGCAGGCGGAACCGCTCGCTCACGACGGCGAGCGTGGCCCGATCGACCTCGCGGTCGGCGACGGCCTTCGCCAGCCCGAGCTTGTTCGCGGTGACGATCTCCTGCGTCAGTTGCGGGGCGGTCCAGATGCCGCCCGGCCCCTGCACGTCGCCGAGTTCATCGCCGACGACGCTGACGACCGGGTTCGGGTACAGCCCGGCCTGCACGGCCCGGCCGCGGGCGGCGGCGACGGCCCAGGCCACCTGTGCCAGCCGCGGGTGGCGGTCGAGCGTGAGCGCCGTCAGCTCCGGCAGGCCGAGCGTCGCGGGCACGGGTTCGGCGTGGCTCGCCTGCTGAATCGCGGGCGCGGCCACCGGCGGCGGGGCCGTCGTCGGGACCGGCGCGGGGCGCGAGGTCGCGCAGCCGGCGAGGCCGAGCGCGGCGAGAACGAGGGAACGGGGAAGCATCCGAACCTCCGCGGGGACGCGGCGTGGGCGAGCGACAATGGGACGACGGGCGCGCGGGGGTGCGGCTAGATTTGCAGCGACGAGTGGAGGACGTAGAGCGGCCGCGACCCGTCGGGGGCGGCGGCGGCCGCGGCACGCGGGGCGGTCGCGGGTCGGAGTTGAATCGGCGGCGTGCGGGCGGGATCGACCGCGGCCACGGGTCCCTTCGACGGCTTCCCGTTGGCGGCGACGTTGTCCGGCAGGTACAGGGCGTGGGCGTCGTGGTCCGGCGCGGTCGGGCAGCTCAGCGCCGACGGCGGCGGGGCCGGCGGGGTCGCGTGGCGGTGGTGATGGTGGTGGCCGTGGTGGTGATGGTGGCCCGCGAGGTCGTCGAGGTGGACGTGCGGCCGGCCGTCGTGGTCGGCGGGCGTCCGCTCGCACCCGTGGCAGTGCGGGGCGGCGGTCAGCTGTACGAGCAGCAGACACGCGACCAGCACAGAGTTCACGGCGCGGCGGAGCATGACGAAGTTATCGGATTTCCCGATTGGCGAGTTTAGGGGATTTCGTCCGACGAAGACGGCGGCCCAAACCCATTGTAGGCGAGCGGGCACAACTTGTAGGGCAGGTCACGGTTTGGCGAACGGCACGGCGTAAGCGTGCCGGTGGGGCACCCCACCGGCACGCTTACGCCGTGCCGTTCGCCTCACTCGTCACGATCCGCGTCAGTCCCCCGCGCCGACGAACACGCCGCCGAGGAACGTCTCCTCGAACGAGAAGAACGATTCGAGAATCTCGTTCGTGAACGGCTTCCAGATGCGGTGCGCCGGGCCGCCGCCGGGGCCGGGGCCGGTCAGCACGTCGGTCCGGCCGTCGCCGTCGTAGTCGAACGCCGCCACCCGGACGCCGCCGCGGAACGACGGCTCGTAGGCGAAGAACTCGGCCACCGTGTTCCCGGTCGCCACGTCCAGCGCCTTGACGTGCGGGCCGCCGCCGGGGCCGGCCGCGACGATGATCTCGGACCGGCCGTCCCCCTCCACGTCGCCGGCCGCCAGGAAGATGCCGCCGGTGAACGCCGCCGTGTACGCCAGCGAGTCGTACAGCACCTTGTTGTTCTTCACGTCGATCGCCTTGACCCGCGCCGACACGCCGGGGCCGGACCCGGCGACGATGTCCGCGAACCCGTCGCCGTTCAGGTCGTTCACCCCGATCCGGACGCCGTTGCGGAGCGCCGGGTCGAACACGAAGTCGTCGAAGATCGGCTGGAACGTCCGGCCGCTGGTCACCTTCACCCGCGGGCCGCCGCCCTTGTCCGGGGCGGTGACGATGTCGTCGAACCCGTCCCCGTCCACGTCGCCGACGGCCAGGAACATGCCGCCGCGGTACGTCTCCTCGTACACGAAGAAGTCAGCCACGTTCTCGAACGTCTGGCTGTCGATCACCCGGACCCGCGGGCCGCCGCCCTTGCCGGTCGCGGTGACGATGTCCGCCGACCCGTCGCCGCGGACGTCGCCGACGGCCACCCGGACGCCGCCGCGGTACGTCTCCTCGTAGGCGAAGAAGTCGGTCACCCGCGTCTGCGTCTTCGCGTCGAAGATCGCCACCCGCGGGCCGCCGCGGGCGTCCGCCGCGATGACGAAGATTTCCGCGTTCTGCACCCGGATCGTCGCCGCCCGCGTCGTCGAGCCGCCGTCCTCGTCCGACACGGTCAGGGACACTTGGTGCTTGCCGGTCGTCGGGGCGGTGTACTCCAGGTTCTGCGTCGCGGTCTGGAACACGAGCTGCCCGGCCGGGTCGAACACCTTCCACGAGTACGTCAGCTTGTCGAGCACGCCGGGGTCGCTCACGTCGCTGGTGACGACGAACCGCACGTCCTTCGTCACCTTCTGCGGCGTCATGATCGTGACCGTCGGGGCCACGTTCTGCACGACCGTCGCCGTCGGCTCGACGGTGAACAGCCCGGCGTCGTCCGCGACCGTGACCGTCAGTGGGTAGCCGCCCGGGCCGCTGTTCTGGGCGTAGGTGTGCGTCAGGAAGTTGCCGCCGACGTTCCGCGTGCTGAAGAACGTGACGCCGGGCAGGAGCGTGAACACGGCCGGGGCCGACCCATCGCCCCAATCGACCGTGACGGTGTGCGGGTCGAACAGGCCGGGGTCGGTGAACGACCCGGACAGCTCGATCGTCTGCCCCTCCAGCACCGGCGTCGGGGACAGCGAGTAGATCAGGTTCGTCGGCGCGACGTTGACCGCCTCGACGGTGAACGACTGGGTGACGGCCGCCCCGTCCTTGTCCGCGAGCGTCACCGTGACCGGGTACGTGCCGTTCTTCGCGAACGTGTGGAGTTCGCCGAACTTGCCGAGCGCCGGCTGGTCCGGGCCGCCGACCTGGAACAGCGACGCCTTGCCGCCGCTCGTCGTGCCGTCGCCCCAGTTGACCGAGTACGTGAACGTCTCGCCGACGCCGAAGCCGGGGTCGGAGAACGTGGCGAGCGTCGGCAGCGAGAGCTGCGCTCCTTCCGCGACCGTCACGACGGCCGGGACGGCGAGCGTGAGCGTCGGGGCGACGTTGCCGACCTGAATCTGGAACGTGGCTTCCGACGTGCCGCCGTTGCTGTCGGAGAGGACGACGCGCACCGGGTAGAGGCCGTTGTCGCCGTAGGCGTGCGATTCGCCGAACCCGCCCTTCGTGAGGACGCCGATGGCCCCGAGCTTCGTCACCGGGGCCGCGCCGGTCGAGACCGCGCCGTCGCCCCACTCGACCCGGTACGAGTAGGTTTCGCTCAGGCTGAAGCCGGGGTCGGTGAACGTGCCGAGCGTCGGCAGGCTGACCGTCGTGCCTTCCGTGGTGACGAGGTTGCCGGTCCCCAGCGTGAGCGTCGGGGCCACGTTCGTGACCGTGATCGGGAACGCCCGCTCGTCGAACCCGCCGTTGTCGTCGGTGGCGCGGACGACGACGGTGAACGTGCCGACGCGGTCGTAGGTGTGGCCGCCGCCGAACGCGGCGAGCGTCGGGACGCCGGCGGACCCGGCCTGCGTAATGCTCGCCGTGCCGGTCGTGACGGCCGTGCCGTCGCCCCAGTTGATCGTGAACGTGAAGGCTTCGAGCGACGCCCCGTTCGGGTTGGCCGCGTTGTCGAACCCGGCGTCGCTCAGCGTGCCGACGGTCGCCAGGTTGAACGTCTGCCCCTCGGCGAACGTTTGCGGGGCGACGACGGCCAGCACCGGGGCGGCGTTCGCCACGGTCACGGTGAACGTCCGGGTCGTGGCCCCGCCGTCGTCGTCCGTCACGGTGACGGTCACGGTGTACGTGCCGTCGTCCGCGTAGACGTGGTTGGCCGCGACCGTGCCGAGCGTCGCGCTGCCGGGGAACCCGGCCTGGGTGAGCGTCGCCGTGCCGGCCTCGTTCGCCGACCCGTCGCCCCAGTTGACCACGTACGTGAACGTCTCGGCCGTGGCCGGCGTGCCGCCGGCGTTGTTGAAGCCGGGGTCGGAGAACGTCGCGACCGGGGCGAGGTTCAGCACCGAGCCTTCGACGACCGCCTGCGCCGCCGCGACGTTCAACGTCGGGGCGACGTTCGTGACGGTGACGGCGAAGCTGACGGTGTTCGACAGCCCGGTGTCGTCGTCCCGGACGACGGCGGTGACGGTGTACGTCCCGTTGTCCGCGTAGGTGTGGCTACCGCCGAACGACCCGGCGCTCGCCGTCCCCGGCGACCCGGTCGCGAAGTTCGCCACCGACTTCGTCTCCGACGACCCGTCGCCCCAGTTGATCGTGTAGGTGAACGATTCGACGGACGCCCCGTTCGGGTTCGCCGGGTTGTCGAAGCCGGGGTCGGCGAACGTCGCGAGGACCGGCAGGGCGAGCAGGCTGCCTTCCGGCAGCGTCGTGTCGGTCGCGACCTTCGTGAGCGTCGGCGCGGCGTTCGTGACGGCGACGGCGAAGCTGCGGGACACGGCCGCCCCGTCGTCGTCGGTGACGGTGACGGTGACGGTGTACGTCCCGTTGTCCGCGTAGACGTGGCTCGCGCTCTGGAACGCCTGCGTCAGCACGCCGGCCGACCCCTGAGTGACGTTCGCGGCCGGGCCGCTGTCGTTCGCGGACCCGTCGCCCCAGTTGATGGAGTAGGTGAACGCCTCCTTCGACCCGCCCGGCTGCTGGTTCGGGTTGGCCGCGTTGGTGAACCCGGCGTCCGTCCACGTCGCGATCTTGGCGAAGTTGAGGGCCGCCCCTTCCGCGATCGTCTGATCCCCCGCGACCGTCACGACCGGGGCCGTGTTGTTCACCAGCACCTGGAAGGACTTCGTCGTCGCGCCGCCGTTGTCGTCGGTGATGGTGACGGACACGGTGTACGTCCCGTCGTCCGCGTAGGCGTGGCTGCCGTCGAGGGAACCCGTCGTGAGGACGCCGACGCCGCCGTTCGTGACGTTCGCGACCGGCCCGGTTTCGACGGCCGTGCCGTCGCCCCAGTTGATCGCGTAGGTGAACGTCTCGACCGTCGCCCCGTTCGGGTTCGCCGGGTTGTTGAACCCCGGATCGGTGAACGTCACGATGTTCGGGACCGTGAGCAGCGAACCTTCGGCGACGGCCTTGTTGCCGACGATGGCGACCGTGGGGGCGACGTTGTTCACCGTGACTTGCAGCGTCTTGGTGGTGGCCCCGCCGTTATCGTCGGTGATGCTGACGGACACGGTGTAGACGCCGTCGTCCGCGTACGTGTGGCCGCCGTCGAGGAACCCGGTGGTGGCCACGCCGACGCCGCCGGTCGTGACGCCCGCGACCGGCCCGGTCTGGACCGTGCCGTCGCCCCAGTTGATCGTGTACGTGAAGCTCTCGACCGACGCCCCGTTCGGGTTCAGCGGGTTGTCGAAGCCGGGGTCGGTGAACGTCACGATGCTCGGGATGACGAGCGACCCGCCCTCGGTGACGGTCTTGTTGCCCGCGACGGCGACGGTCGGGGCGACGTTGTTCACGGTCACCGTGAACGACTTCGCGGTGACGCCGGCGTTGTCGTCCGCGATCGTGACGGTGACGGTGTACACGCCGTCGTCGGCGTAGGTGTGGCTGCCGTTCAGGAACCCGGCCGTGGGCACGCCGACGCCGCCGTTCGTGACGTTCGGGACCGTGCCGGTTTCGAGCGACGTGCCGTCGCCCCAGTTGATCGTGTACGTGAAGGATTCGACCGACGCCCCGTTCGGGTTGGCCGGGTTGTTGAACCCCGGATCGGTGAACGTCACGATGTTCGGCACGCTCAGCAGCCCGCCCTCGGTCGTGGTCTTGTTCGCGACGATGCCGACGGTCGGGGCGACGTTGTTGACCGTGACCTGGAAGGACTTCGTGGTCGCGCCGCCGTTGTCGTCGGTGATGGTGACGGACACGGTGTACACGCCGTCGTCCGCGTACGTGTGGGCCGCGTCGAGGAACCCGCTCGTCGGCACGCCGACGCCGCCGACGGTGACGTTCGGCACGCTGCCGGTGTCCGGGTTCGTGCCGTCGCCCCAGTTGACGCTGTAGGTGAACGTCTCGACCGTCGCGCCGAGCGGGTTCGCCGGGTTGTCGAAGCCGGGGTCCGTGAACGTGACGACGCTCGGGACGGTCAGCTGCGTGCCCTCGGCCACCGCCTTGTTGCCGACGATGGCGACCGTGGGGGCGACGTTGTTGACGGTGACTTGCAGGGTCTTCGTGGTCGCGCCGCCGTTGTCGTCGGTGATGGTGACGGACACGGTGTACACGCCGTCGTCCGCGTAGGTGTGCGCCCCGTCGAGGAACCCGCTCGTCGGCACGCCGACGCTACCGGGGGTGACGTTCGGCACGCTACCCGTCTCGACGGCTGTGCCGTCGCCCCAGTTGATCGAGTACGTGAACGTCTCGACCGACGCCCCGTTCGGGTTCGCCGGGTTGTCGAAGCCGGGGTCGGTGAACGTCACCAGGCTCGGGACGTTGAGGTACCCGCCCTCGGTGATCGTCTTGTCGGCCGCGATCGCGACCGTCGGGGCGACGTTGTTGACCGTCACCTGGAACGTCTTGCTCGTCGCGCCGCCGTTGTCGTCGGTGATCGTCACCGTCACGGTGTACGTGCCGTCGTCCGCGTAGGTGTGGCTGCCGTCGAGCGCGCCGGTCGTGAGGACGCCGACGCCCCCGTTCACGACGTTCGTGACCGGCCCCGCGTCCGCGGCCGTGCCGTCGCCCCAGTTGATGGAGTAGGTGAAAGATTCGACGGACGCCCCGTTCGGGTTCGCCGGGTTGTTGAAGCCGGGGTCGGTGAACGTCACGACGTTCGGGATGCTCAGGACCGCGCCTTCCGTCACCGCCTTGTTTCCGACGATGCTGACGGCCGGGGCGACGTTGTTCACCGTCACCTGGAACGTTTTCGTCGTGGCCCCGCTGTTGTCGTCGGTGATCGTCACGGACACGGTGTACAGCCCGTCGTCGGCGTAGGTGTGGCTGCCGTTCAGGAAGCCGGTCGTCAGCACGCCGACGCCGCCGTTCACGACGTTCCCGGCCGGGACGGCCCCGGCGTCCGGGTTCGTGCCGTCGCCCCAGTTGATCGAGAACGTGAAGCTCTCGACCGTCGCCCCGTTCGGGTCGAGCGGGTTGTTGAAGCCGGGGTCGGTGAACGTGACGACGTTCGGGATGTTGAGGACGGCCCCCTCGTTGACCGTCTTGTTGGTCGTGGCCGCGACGGTCGGGGCGACGTTGTCCACGGTCACCTGGAACGTCTGCGCCGTGGTCCCGCCGTTGTCGTCGGTGATCGTCACCGTGACGGCGTACGTCCCGTTGTCCGCGTAGGTGTGGGCGACGTTCTGCACGAGGCCGGTCGTCGAGACGCCGACGCCGCCGTTCGTGACGTTCGTGACCGCGCCGCCGTCGTTCGCCGTGCCGTCGCCCCAGTTGATGCTGTAGGTGAAGCTCTCGACGCTCGCCCCGTTCGGGTTCGCCGGGTTGTTGAACCCCGGATCGGCGAACGACACGATCGTCGGGATGGTCAGCTGCGTCCCCTCATCGACCGTCTGCGGCCCGGCGATGCCGGTGATCGTCGGGGCGACGTTGTTGACCGTCACCGTGAAGCTCTTGCTCGTCGCGCCGCCGTTGTCGTCGGTGATCGTGACTGTCACCGTGTACGTGCCGTCGTCGGCGAACGTGTGGGACACGTCGTTGACGGCCCCGGTCGTCGGCGTGCCGGCGCTGCCCTGCAACACGGCCGTGACCGGCCCCGCGTCCGCGGCCGTGCCGTCGCCCCAGTTGATCGAGTACGTGAACGTCTCGACGCTCGCACCGTTCGGGTTCGCCGGGTTGTTGAACCCCGGATCGAAGAACGTCGCGATGTTCGGCAGCGACAGCTTGTTCCCCTCGGCCACCGTCTGGTTGCCGATGACCGCGACCGTCGGGGCGACGTTGCCGACCGTCACCTGGAACTGCTGCGACACCGTGCCGCCGTTGTCGTCGGTGATGGAGAACGTGACGGTGTACAGCCCGTCGTCCGCGAAGACGTGCGAGACGTTCTCGACCGCCCCGGTCGTCAGCACGCCGGCGCTGCCCTGGGTGACGTTCAGCACCGCGCCGGTGTCGGCCGACGTGCCGTCGCCCCAGTTGATCGAGTACGTGAAGGTTTCCTTGCTGCCGCCGGCCTGGAGCGGGTTGCTCGGGTTCGTGAACCCGTAGTCGGTGAACGTCGCCAGGGTCGGGATCGACAGCACGGCCCCCTCGTTCACCGCCCGGTTCGTCGCCGGGGACGTGATCGCCGGGTTGTCGTTGTTGACTTGAATGTTGAACGTCTTCGCCGTCGAGACGCCGCCGTCGTCGTCCGTCACGGTCACGGTCACGGTGTACGTGCCGTCGTCGGCGTAGATGTGGCTCGCGCCGAACTTCCCGGCCGTCGCCGTGCCGGCGCTGCCGGCCTGGGTGATCGTCGGCGACCCGACGGTGCTCGTCGTGCCGTCGCCCCAGTTGACCGTGTACGTGAACGTCTCGACCGTCGCGCCGCTCGGGTTCGCCGGGTTGTTGAACGCCGGGTCGGTGAACGTCGCGAGGTCGTTGATCGTGATCGTTTTGCCTTCGGACACCGTCTGCGTGGTCGCGAGGGCCGCGTCCAGCGTGACGGTCGGGGCGACGTTGTTGACCGTCACCAGGAACGACTTCGTCACCACCGGCCCCACGTCGTCCAGCACGGAGACGGTGACGGTGTACGTGCCGTTGTCCGCGTAGGTGTGCGTGCCGCCGATGGTGCCGTTCGTGGCCGGGTTCGGCGTCGTGACGGTCGTGCCGTCGCCCCAGTTGATCGACCAGGACGCGATCTCGTTCGCCGCCAGGCCGGGGTCGGTGTACGTCGCGATCGTCGGCAGCGCGAGGGCCGTCCCTTCCGCCACCGTCGGCGACCCGACGCCGCCGTCGAGCGTGACCGTCGGCAGCACGTTGTTCACGGTGATCGTCAGCGAAGACGACCCGGTCGCGGCGTCCTTGTCTCGGACGTACACGGTGACGGTGTACGTCCCCTGGTCCGCGTAGGTGTGGTTCAGGTCGAACGTCGTGCCGGTGAGCGTGAGCAGCTGCTTGCCGGCCCCGTCGCCGTAGTCCACCTCCGCGACGAACGGGCCGTCCAGCGTGCCGGGGTCGGCGAACGACCCGGTCCGGGTGAACGTGTCCCCCTCGTTGATCGTCTTGTCCGCCCCGACCGTCACCGTCGGCGTGACGTTGTTGACTTGAATTTGCGCCGTCTTCACCGACGACTCGCCCTGGCTGTCCGTGAACGTCGCGGTGATCGTGTACTTGCCGGTCGGCTGCCCGGTCGGGTTGTCGAGGTACTTGTGCGAGACGTTACTGAACGAGTAGACGCCCTTCGCCGGGGTGAGGACGGTGTCCGGGCTGCCGTCGCCCCAGTTGAGGGTGATCGTGTGCGTGTCGATCACGTCCGGGTCGGTGAAGCTGCCGCCGAGAAGGATCGAATCGTTCTCGTTAATCAGCATCGAGGACGGGGTGAGGGCCAGGTTCTCCGGGGCCGTGTTGTCCCACGTCAGGGTGATGCTCTTGTTGCTCGCGACGTTCGCGTTGAGCGCGTTGTGCGAGACCTGGGTGAACAGCTCGGCCGGCTGCGAGGGGCCGGGGTTCTTCTCCTTCACGCCGACGGTCGCGGCCTTGCCGTCCGCGCTGTTCGCGTTGCCGGTGTCGGTGTCGAGGTAGTTGAACTTGATGTCGCCGGGGGTGATGCCGGAGTTCAGCGAGAGGATGGCCTGGAACGTGATGTCGTCCGTGCCGATGTCGTCCTCCATCCGGTCCCACTGGACGATGAGCCGGTTGCCGGCCTCCAGCTTCGCGATCACGCCCTTCGACTGGAAGCTCGTCGTGCTGAACCACTGGTCCCACAGGGGTGCGATAGCCGCCTGACCGAGGCTGAGCGTCGTGCCGAGGTTCGCGTTCCCGGCGAGGTTGTTCGCCGTGCCGAACGTGAGCAGCCCGTTGTAGGACACGTGGACCGTGTCGTACTCCGTGCCGTAGAAGTTGAACCGGTCGGCCCCGAGGCTGATCGCGGCCGTCGGGTTCGACTGGCTGGGGGCGATGGCGACCGTCGCGCCGCTCGCCAGGTTGCCGGCCGCGTCCGTCAGGTCGAGCGTCGTGTCGGCGACGCCGCCGGCGAACGCGTAGGCCGGCACGTCCCGGTACTCCAGGCGTTCGAGCGACAGCGGCAGGCGGTGGTAGCGGGACTTCGCGGGCGTGGACCGGCCGAGGGGCCGAGGGCGATTCCGGGGCATCGAGGCGCGCTCCGACGTATGCGTGGAAGAGGGTGTGGCGGTTCTGCGAACGCGAAGGATGGGTGGGCGTTCGGCGGGTTCGTGCCCGGAACGGTGGGGCGTTCCGCGCACGGGCGCGTCCGTTTCCGGACGCGCCGCGTTACGAACCTAGAACACGGAAATGGGCAATTTGGGTCAAATCAAAACAAAATCTTCGACCCCGAAGTGCGTGACCGAGTCGTCGCCGAGCCAGACGCCGTGGAGCGTGACGAGCGGGGTCGCGGCCGGCGGGACCACGACGGTCAGGGTGTCGGTTCCGACAGTGCCGGTGTCCGAAATGTTGACCGCGGACGCCCCGCCCGCCCCGTCGAGCACGACGCGGTAGTCGTCATTCCCCACACCACCGTCGAGGTTCACGCCGCCCGCCCATTCTTCCACGATGAACGAATTATCGCCGCTTCCGCCGGTCAGGTTCACCGTCTCGATGCCGACGAGCGAGAAGACCGCGCCGTCGGACCGCTGGAGCGTGTCGCGGGTGAGCACGAAGTCGGCGTCGTTGCTCGACACGACCGTGTCGTGCCCGGCCCCGCCGTCGAGGACGGCGTGCCCGGTCCACCCGCTCACGTCGAACGTGTTGTCCCCGGCCCCGCCGACGAGCGTGGCCTTCGTCACCCCGTCGAGCGTGATCGTCGTGCCGTCGCCGAGCTGGATCGCGGAGTCGTCCAGCACGAAGTCCGTGTCCGCGACGACGGTGATCTCGTCCAGGCCCGTGTTCCCGCCGACGACGGACACGTCCCCGGTCCCCGCCCCGACGTAGAACGCGTTCTGCGCCGTCGCCACGCCGCGGAGGACGGTCGCGTCGATGCCGGTGAAGTCGATCGTGCCGCCGGTCCCGAGGACGAGGTGGCCCTGCTCCAGGGCGAACGACCCGGCCGACGTGACGACGAGCCGGTCGAACCCGGTCCCGCTGCCGTGGACGGACACGTCGCCGGTGTAGTTCTGGACGTAGAAGGCGTGGTCCTGGCCCGGCAGCCCGATCAGCACGGCCCGCTCCACGCCGACGAGGCCGATGCTCGGCCCGTCCTGCGCCGGCAGGCTGCCGTCCGTGAGCGTGACGTTCTTCGCCACCACGGTCGTCACCACGTCCTGCCCGCCGCCGCCGTAGATCGTGACGCCGCCGGCCCAGTCGATGACCTCGAACCGGTTGTCGCCCGCGCCGCCGTACAACTTCGCGTTCTCGACGCCGTACAGGTTGACCGTCTTCCCGGTCCCGAGGTTGATCGCCCCGCCGGTGAGGGAGAAGTTCGCGTCGCCGACGACGCTGACCGTGTCCGTCCCCTTCCCGCCGTGGACCGCCAGGTCGCCGGCCCACCCGTCGATGACGAAGTTGGTGTCCGCCTGCGTGCCGACGAGGCTGATCCGGTTCACGTCCGCCAGGTGGTAGCGGTCCGTCCCGTCGAGCGCGAGGTTCGAGCCGGTCAGGTTGAAGTCGGCGTCGGCGCTGACGATCACCTGGTTGTCCCCGCCGAACCCGTGGATCACGGTGAAGAAGTCCGGCTGCTCCTCGATGACGAACGTGTTGTCCTCGACCCCGCCGTTGAGCGTCACCTTCGTCAGGTTCGCGACGTTGATGTTCGTGCCGTTCGCCAGCTTGATGGACGACGCGGTGAGCGTGTAGTCGGTGTTCGCGTTCACCATGAGCTTGTCGCCGCCGCCGCCGCCGTCCACGCTGACGCTGCCGGCCCACCCTTCAATCAGGAAGGCGTTGCTCCCGGCCCCGCCGATCATCACGGCCGTCTCGATCGTCTGGAGGGAGAACTGCCCGCCGTCGGCGCGGGTGAGGAAGTCGGCCGTCAGGTAGCCGTCGCCGTCGGCGGCCGTCAGCACCCGGTCGATGCCGGTCGTGCCGACGAGCTTCGCGGTGCCGGTCCACCCGCTGACGGCGAACGTGTTGTCCGACTCGCCGCCGATGAGCACCGCCTTCGTCACGTTCGTCAGGTCGAAGTCGCCGGCGGTGGTCCCGCCGATGGTGCGGACGAGTTCGGCGTCCGACAGCTTGTAGTTCCCGTCCCGGACGGACGCGACGGTGTTGATCCCGGCCCCGCCGTCGAGCACCGTGATCCCGGTCCACTCGCTGACCTCGAACCGGTTGTCGAGGCCGCCGCTGGTCAGCTCCGCCCGCTCGAAGTTCCACAGGTTGAACGACCCGGCCGTCGAGCGGCCCATGAACGAGTCGGACAGCGTGTAGTTCACGTCGTTCACGTCCGCGAGCGTGTCGCTGCCGCCCGCCCCGTCGAGCGACGCCTGGCCGGTCCAGTTGGTGACGGTGAAGGCGTTGTCCGACGTGCCGCCGACCAGCCGCGCCCGCTCGATGGTGCCGTTGACGAACGTGATGTCCCCGTGCCCGCTGCGGCTAAACGTCACGTCGCCGAGGTCGAAGTCCGCGTCGTTGACCGCGACGATCTTGTTGATCCCGGCCCCGGCGTCGATGATCCCGGTCCCCGTCCAGTCGGTCACGGTGATCGTGTTGTCGAGGCCGCCGGTCGTCAGGTCGAAGTGGTCGCCGGTCACGTTGAACAGCCGGAACTCCATGTCGAGCGTCTTGCCCGCGTACCGGCGGAGGTAGCCGTCGCCGATCTCGAAGTTCATGTCGTTGTCGTCGAGGATCGTGTCGATCGTGTTCGCGTTGCCGAAGATGTTCACGATCGTGCTGCTGTACAGCCCGCGGAGGTCGATGACGCCGGCCGTCCCCTCGGCGTTGCCGTAGTTGACGTACAGGTTCACGCCGCCCGGCCCGTTCACCTTCGCGTCGTCCGGCACGTACAGCTTGTCCCCGGCCTTCAGCTCGACCGTGCCGGTCGTCGATTGGATGGTGAAGTTCGCGTCCACGTACAGGTCGTCGCCGGCCGTCGCCAGGTCCACGACGGTCACGCTGATGTCGTTGACGGCGCTCATCTCCCGGAGGGTGAGCTTGCCGGTGTTCTCGAACCAGATGCCGCCGGTCCCGGACTTCCCGGCCACGGCGGTGAAGAACTGCACCTTCCCGGTGATCGGCGTCGTCGCGCTGCCGATGTTGTCCCACGTCGTCAGGTCCAGGACGTTCGCGACGAAGTTCGTGTTCGCCGTGCCGTTCGTCAGCGACCCGCCGTCCACCTCGACCTTGAACGTCCCGGCCGCGGCGCTGAGCGTATCGACGATGACGGCTTCCGTGTCGAAGCCGCTGCTCGTGCCGACCTCGACGAGGACGCTGCCGGCCGTGGACGTGATCGCGCCGAGGTTCACGGTCGTCGTCGTGCCGGCCGGGGTCGTCAGCGTCTCGGCGACGACCTCGCGGATCGACCGCACGTCGGTCCGGGTGACGCGGGTGACGGCCCCCTTCGCGTCCTGGACGTACACGCCGTTCGTGTCGATGATGTGGAGCGTAGCGCCAGGGACGGCCGGCGCGGTCAGGTCCGACCGGAGCGCCTGCGGCTGGTTCGTCGGGGCGGACGTGATGTTGACGAGGCCGGCCGTCGAGCGGAGGTAGTGCAGTTCCTGCGACTGCGCCGCGGGCGTCGTGAGCTTCGTCAGCACGCCGTCCGTCGCGTCCTGCGCCGAGGACGCGAGGGCGATCAGGCCCTTGTACTCTTCCTTGCCGTCCGGGTTCGGGACCTCGACGGCGTAGAAGTACGTCAGCGTCGGCAGGGTTACGTAGTTCGAGTCGTTGGCCGCCGCGGTGCTGGTGTAATCCTCGTTCGGGTTCGCCGGGTCGTCTTGGTCGCCGATGGCGTACTTCACGTCCGGGTTCGTGGACTTCAGGCTCGGCTCGTAGCTCAGCGTGTTCGTCCAGTACTTCACGCCCGTACCCGTTCCGGTCCAGAGCCGGAGGGCGTTCGAGTCGTGCGTCCAGTATTGGATCTTCGTGCCGGTCGTGAACGTGTTCACCGCGGACATCGCGATCACGTCGAGGTACTCCAGCGTCGCGAGGCCGGACGTGGCCTTCGCGTCATAGCCGGGGTTCTTGATGTGCTGGACGGCGTTGGCGAAGAACTTGTTACCGGTCGCCCCCGCGTTCGCCGCCGAGTCGTAGAGCTGGACGGTGGTGTCGTCGTAGGCCCAGGCGTTGTACGTCGTGCCGCTGGTCATCCCGCCGACGGCCGTGCCGCCGTTCTTGTCGTACACGACCGCCTCGCCGGTCTGGATGCCGTGCGGCGTGGCGAACGAGATCGTGTCCTTCGCGGTGCTGACGTTGTTCGTGTCGAACGCGGTGCTGAACTGGATCGTCTTCGCGTCGATGACCTTCACTTCCCGCTCGACCCACGGGACGATCCCGCCGACCGGGAAGAACCCGATCGGCTGGTACGTCACCCGGTCGCCGGTCGTCAGCCCGTGGGCGAACGGCAGCGTAATGGTGTCGTTCGCGGCGCTGAACTGCGCGGCGTTCGCCGGGTCGAACGTCAGCAGGCCGAGGACCGTGCCCTGGTACGCGGTCCCGTTGGAGAGTTGCACCTCGGTCGTGATCCCCCGCGCGACCTTGCTCCCCTCGTTGGCGACGATCTTCATCGTGCCGGTGTTGCTCGTGATGTTCTGCAGCCGGTAGCTGAACGCGGACGCCGTCGGCGACGTGACGTTCACGTTCAGGTGGCCGCCCGTCTCGCCGTGGGCGCTCTGGATGCCGACCGGGAGGGCCGTGTTCGCCTGTTCCGGCGTGCGGATGAAGATCGGCGTCGCGTCCTTGCCGAGCGAGCCGGCCGTCGCGTTCAGGGTGACGGCCCGCGAGTTGATGTACCCGTTCGCGCTCATCGAGTACACGTCGCCGCCGTTCGCGGTGACGTTGACCGTCCCGGCCACCACGTCGATGCGGCCGGACAGTTGCACGTCGTAGCCGGTCGCCGTCCCGACGGCCGTGTTGCGGATGTTGACGACCGTGTTCTCGCCGTTCGTCACGGTGGACTTCGACTCGGTGTACGTCCAGGTCCGGGTGCCGCCCTCGTGGTTGTAGACCGGCGTGTTGATGCCGTTGCTATACGTGTCGATGTTCCGCAGGAAGAGCGTCCGCTTCGACGCGTTCTCGATGGTGATCGTTTCCATCGGGCCGTAGGTGACGGTCGAGGCCCCCATCGTGACCCCGTTCGGGGCGCGGACGTCGAGCCGCTCGGGTTGGGCGGTGAAGATGTCGTCCACGACGATCCGCGTCGGCTCGATCACGACCGTCGGCCAGTTCTGCTTCGTGATGCCGCCGTTCGCGTCGATGTAGAGCTGCACGTTCCGCGGCGAGCCGAGGGTGATGGCCGCGTTCAGGTTCACCAGGTCGCCGCCCTCGTTGCCGTCGCGGTACGTGTTCCGGCCGACGTTCCCGCCGGTGATGGCGTTCCAGATGGAGATAAAGAACCCGACGGCGCTGACGTTCGTGGAATCGGCCGTCACATCGAACCCGCCGGTCGGCCGCAGCGACTGCACGGCGAGCCGCGGGGTGATGATCTCCGTGCCGCTGGCGACGGTGACGGAGTTGTTCATCCGCCGCGTGCCGTGGGAGTTCGCCTCCACGTCCGCGACGAACGACACGCCGCGGGCGTAGGAGTCGGCCCGGACGTAGACGTTGCCGTTCGCGTTCTCGACGGTCGCCGCCCCGGTCGCGACGATGACCGCCCCCGTGTTGACCGTCACCGCGTTCGTGGCGTAGTACCGGGACGTGCTGTCCGTGTTCGTGGACGCCCCGAGGCCGGCGTAGGCTTGCGCGTCCGTGTCCGTGTCGCTCCGGACGTTCTGGTCGGTGCTGATCCGCAGGTTCCGCGTGCCGATCTTGGCGCTCTCGCCGATCGTGACGGCCGCGTTCACGTGGGAGATCGTGGTCAGGTCGCTGTTCACGGCCGTGCCGAGGCCGCCGATGCCGGCGAGGAAGCTGTCGCTCTCGAAGTCGATGCGGTGGAACGTGCCGATGTCCGTCGTCCCGGCGGACGAGATCACGGCGTTCTTCCCGACGGACACGGTGAGCGGGAGGGTGTCCGTGTTGCTGGCGGTGTCCGGGCCGGAGAGTTCGTAGTTGAACCGCGCCCCGGCGGCCGCGCCGAACAGCCCGCCGGCCCCGCCGCGGACGTTCGCCCGGCCGCCGTGGTCGAACCCGGCCTTCACCGTCACGCCGCGGCCGCCGGCCAGTCGCGTGGCGGCGGCGAACGTGGAGTCCGGCAGCGTGACGGTGGAGCTGGCGTGGACCCGCACGTCGCCGAACACGGCCCCGCCGGCGACGAACCCGACGTTCACGGCCGTCAGGTTCACGTCCGTCCGCGTCCGCTGGTCGCTGCCGACCCGCAGGCTGTTCGTCGCGGACAGCGACGCCCCGGTCCCGATGGTAGTGGCCGTCGTCGTCTTCATGTTGACGGCGACGACCGCGGCGCTGCCGGCCGCCAGCCCGCCGGCGACCGCGACGACGCCGACGTCCACCGTCTTCCCGGTCTGGGCGTTCCCGGCCGCGTCGTGGTTGATGAACGAGCGGACGGTCAGGTCTTCCGCAGCCGCGAACGTGGACCCGGCCCCGACGGTCGCCGACACGTTCGGCGTCCAGCCGATGGAGATGATCGACACGCCGACGGCGACGCCGCCGACGTTCACGCCGGTCGTGTCCGCGTCGAACTCGCCGCCGGCCCGGCCGACGACGGAGATCGACTTGCCCGCGGTGACCACGCCGGTCGAGGTCGCCGTCGCGTTGACGGTCGGGCCGGCGACGACGGTGACGCCCGCCCCGTTGCCGGCGACGCCGCCGACGGACGTGCCGACCGCGTCCAGCGTGACCGTGTTGTCCGCGGACGCCAGGACGGTAATGTTCCCCGAAATAGCGGACGTGCCGATGCCGTTGAGCGCGGCCGTGGTGAACGACGTGTCGGTGTACTTCACGTCCATCGCGCCGACGCTGAAGACGGCCCCGGTGACGCCGACGGCGTCGAGGTCGGTCGTGGACGTGTACGTCGCGGTGACGGTCATGTCCCCGGCGGACGTGACCTTCGTGCCGGACCCGACGGTCGCGGTCGCGCCGCCGGACACCTTCACCTCAGCGAGCGTCAGGTTGATCGCCACCGCCCCGGCCGCCACGCCGACGGCGTTCGCGTCGGTGGCGATGGTGGACGAGGACGTGATGGAAACGCCGCCGGTCCCGGCGGTGACCTTGCCGCCCGTGCCGTAGGTCGCGGCCGCCGTGCCCTTCGCGTCGATCTGCGCGTAGGACGCGCCGGCGGAGAACCCGGCCGAGACGCCGCCGCCCGCGTTCGACGTGTCGAGCGTCCGCGTGCCGGTGGCGGACTGGGTGAACTTCGTCGTCGCGGTGACGGTGACGCCGTTGCCGACGCTCGCCGTCTCGTTGTGCTGGTCGGTGAGGATGGCGACTTGCGCCCCGACGCCGACGAACCCGCCGGCCCCGCCGCCGTAGGCCCGCGCGTCCGCGTCGCCGCCGTACCCGGCGGACACCTTCACGTTGGTGCCGATCAGCGTGGCGTTGTCGCCGATCGTCGCGAGCGACTGCCCGCCGACGGTGACGTAGGTGACGCCCGCGCCGATCCCGGCCGCGCCGACGGCGATGCTGCCGGTCGTCGCGTCGATGGCCACGCTGTCGCTCGTCAGCACGGAGACGTTCCCGCCGGCCTGGAGGAGCGTCCCCGTGCCGACGGTGGCGGACGTGCCGGACGGCGTGACGGTCGCGTTCACGGCCCCGGCCGCGAGGCCGCTCGGCGAGGCGTTCACCACGGAGGTCTTCGCGCTGTTCCCGGTGGCGGCGAGCTGCTTGCCGCCCTCGAACGTGCTCGACTGGTTGTACCCGCCCAGGCCGTTCGAGATGACGCTCGTGCTCGTCGCGCTGTCGGCGTAGGTCGCGCCGTTGTTCCCGCCGCTGCCGTTGAGCGAGTTCTTCGAGGCGGTATCGACCGTGGCGTACAACGAGTACACGGCCACGGACGCGGCCAGCGCGCCGAGGCCGCCGCTCGCGCCGATGATGACGGAATCCACGTCCCGGACCGCGGCGGAGCCGATGGAGATGTCCTTCGTCGCCTTCGCCGCCGTGCCCGCGCCGACGCTCGCGTTCGTGTTGCTGCGGATGACGCCGACATCGACGCTCCCGGCGACGCCCGCCGCGCCGAGGCCGGCCGCCCCGCCCACGACATCCAGGTCGAGCTTGTCGATGGCCGCGACGATGAACGACTGATCCGCGTCGGCCGTGCCGGACCCGTTGATGGTGACGTTGCCGCCGACCTGCGCGACGGTGTTCGCCGTCAGCACGTTGACGTTCACCGCCCCGGCGACGCCGGCGTACAGCCCGGCCCCGCCGGCGACGACGACGTTCAGGATGTCCTCGTCCGACACGGCCTGGACGATGACGCCTTCGACCGCGGCCTTCGTGACGCCGTCGCCGGTGTAGGCGTTGACGCTACTGCCGTTCGCCAGGGCCGTCGCCTTCGCGTCGTTGGCGATCCGGGCGAGCGTGTCCTTCTCGATCACCGACACGTTGACCGACGCCCCGACGCCGGCCGCGCCGAGGCCGAGGGCGACGGAACCGACGACGACGGTGGCGTCCGTCTGGTCGTTCGCCGCGACGATCACGTTGCCGCCGGCGAACGCCGTCACGCCGAGGTCGAGGATCGCCTGCGTCTGCGTCTTCAGCACGATGACGCCGACCGACCCGGCGACCGCGGCCGTGCCCGCGCCGGCCACGCCGATGACGAACGCCCGCACTTCTTCCGAGGCGTCCGCGGTGACGTTGATGTCGCGCTCCGCCCCGACGCTCGCGTTCGCGCCGATCACGGCCTTCGTCGTGTGCTTGGAAACCAGCACGTCCGCGAGCGGGGCGATGCCGGCCGTGCCGCCGATGGCGAGCGACCCGCCGATGCCGAGGCGGTCGTAGTCCGCGATGGCGGCAATGTTGACCGACTGTCCCGCGTTCGCGCCGGTGTCGGCCTGGTTGATCTGCGCCCCGGTCCCGACGGTCGCGGTCGTGGTGATGGTCGGGATGCTGACGGACGCGACGATTTGCACGCCGACCGTGCCGCCGCCGCCGCCGCTGATGCCGTAGGTGGCGTAGTCGTCGATCGAGATCGATGACACGACCACGCCGCGGACGCCGGTGGAGCCGAGGGACAGCTTCCGCTGCTTCGTGAGCTGGTCGCCGGTGGCGCTGGAGTTGTTCACGGCCGGGGCCGCGACCTCGCCGTAGGCGGTGATGGATTGCTGCGTGCCGGTCCCGGCGCTCGTCAGGTCGATGACCGTGCCGGCCTTCGCGTTCGCCTCGGAGGTCGCGAGCTTGATCGTGGTCGCGTCCACGACGACGGCGTAGTACGTGCCGCCGTTGCTCAGCCCGCCGATGTCGGTCCCGCCGTTCGCCCAGTACGTGACCGAGTCGCCGGTCTGGAACCCGTGGGCGTACCCGAGGTTGACCGTGTTGTTCGTCGCGCTGACGGCGCTCGTGCCGAAGAACAGCGGGTCGGTGAACGAGACGCTCGGCGGGGCGACGTGGGCCTGGAACGCGCTCGTGTTGCCGAGGGCGTCGATGACGGCGTTGTTGCCGATGCTGGCGTCCGTCGTCTTCGTGACGACGACGACCGGGACCGACCCGCCGACGCCGGCCGTGCCGCCGATGCTGATCTGCCCGGCGACGCCGTCGATTTGCAGCTCGTCCTTCGCCGTGACGACGACGTTGCCGACGGCGTAGACGGTGGCCAGGTTGCCGATGCGGGCCTGCGTCGTGATGGTGTGGACCTGAATGCTGGCGGACCCGGCGATGCCGGCCGTGCCGCCGCCGCCGAGGGACGCGGCCACGGAAATCCAGTCGCCGCCGGCCACCGCCCGGACGTACACGTCGCCCTTCGCGTAGACGTTCGCGCTGCCGTCGATGATCGCCTGCGTGGTGCGGTTGATCGTGCCGACATCGACGCCGACCCCGACGCCGCCGGACGAGCCGAACCCGGCCCCGCCGCCCGCGCCGGCGAAGTCGGCCAGGTGCTCGGCGTACAGGTACACGTCCTGGGCCGCGTTCGCCGCCGTGCGGTCGGCCGGGTTCGCGTTCACGGAAACGCCGGTCCCGAGCCGCGCGACCACGTTCGTCGTTTGCACGGTGACGGCCGCGGACCCGGCGACGCCGGTCCCGCTCGCGCCGCCGGCCGCCCCGGCCGCGACGGCGATGATGTCGTCGTCGAGCGTGGAGGTGACGATCAGCCCGCGCACGTTCTTCGGCGACGCCGCGTCGTCCGCGGCCGCGAACGTCCCCTTGTTGCCGAGGGCCGTCAGCGAGGCGAAGTTGCCGACCTCGGCCCGCACCGTCTCGGTCCGCACCGTCGTGACGTTCGACACGCCGACGGCGGTGCCGCCCGCGCTGAACGCCCCTTGCCCGGCGATGCCGAGTTCGTCGAACTCGCTGTCCGCGGTGACGACGATGTTCCCGTTCGCCCGCAGCACGGCGGACGTGCCGACGGTCGCCGTCGTGGTGAAGTTGAGCGGCAGGATCGCGCCGGCCCCGGCGACGCCGACGCCGCTGATCCCGCCGGAGAGGGCCGCCGCCACCGTGTCCGTGTCGAAGGCGTGGAACGCCCGCACGCGCACGTCGTCGTTCGCGCTCACGGACGCGCTGCTCGCGATGCTCGCGGTGACCACGTGCGTCATCGGCATCACGACGACGCCGAACCCGATACCGGCCGACTTGCCGAGGGCGAACGCCCCGGCCACGGTCAGCACGCTGGAGTCGTGGTCGGCCGTCACGAACACGGACATCGTGTGGTCGGACAGGCCCGCCGGCTGGCTGACGGTCGTGGAACTGCCGATGCTGGCGGTCGTCGTCGTGTTGTCGATGAGCAGCGAGAGCGACCCGGCGAGGGCGAGACTCTTCGTGCCGACCGCCCCGCCCGCGCCGAACAGGTAGAGCGAGTCGGCCGTCGTCGCCCCGACGAACAGCCCGTGGTCCCCGGCGGCCGTCGAACCGGCGACGGAGATCGTCGCGTTGTTGCCGATGGTCGCGGTGACGGTGCGGGAGATGTTCAACCCGGCGACCGCGGCCCCGACCGCCGCGCCGCTGCTGAGCGCCGCCGCCCCGCCGAGGCCGAAGGCGAACAGCTCCTCGTCGGCCAGCACCTTCATGTCGCCGCCGGCCGTGACCTTCGCGCCGTTCCCGACGGCGGCGGCCACGGTCGTGGTGTAGTTCGTCCACGACGCGGACCCGGCGAGGCCGAGCGGCGTCCCCTTCGTGCCGACGCCGGCCGCGATGCTCGCCCCGATGGAGACGAACGCCGCCGAGTTGTCGGCCGTGATCGACACGTCGCCGTCGGCGGAAATCGTGACGTTGTCCGCGACGCGGGCTTCCACCGTCTGGGCCGTGAACCCGAAGTCGAACGCGGCCCCGATCCCGGCCCGCTGCGAGACGCCGATCGAGCCGGCGATCGACACGACGATCATGTCGTTGGCCGCGGCGACGGTCACGTCGCCGGTCGCGGTGATCTTCGTCGTGCCGATGACGGTGGCGGAGACGGTCGTGTCCAGGTCGTTGATGTTCGCGGACCCGGCGATGCCGACGGAGCTGCCGGACTTCTGCGCCGGGCTGGTGACGGCGGCCCCCGCCGTCACGGACACGAGCAGGTTCTCGGCCGCGGCCGTCACGCTCACGTCCGCCGCGGAAATCGTCGCGTTGTTGACCTTCGCGATCACGTCCCGGTCGAGGTCGTTCCACGACACCGCCCCGGCCAGCGCGATCGACGAGTCGGCCTTCGCGTTCAGGTTCAGGCTCGCCGCGCCGGTGGCCACGACGTACAGCTCGTCCGACTTCGCGTCCACGCCGAGGTTGCCGGTCACCGTCACCGTCACGCCGTCGATCCCGGCGTAGGTGACGGACGACACGAGGTTCAACCCGAGCGACGCGGACAGGCCGAACCCGGTCGTCTTCTTCGCGTTGTCCCCCTGGGTCGCGCCGCTCTGCTGCTTCGTGTTCGTCGGCTGGCTCTCGTCCGGGTCGGCGAACAGGTTCGTCAGCGTCGCCCCGTCGTCCAGCACGTCCTCCAGGGACGGCGGCGGCTCCGGCTCCGGCTCGCCCGGCGTCCGCGACAGCGCCCCGGACACGGCCACGACCACGTTCAAGGAATCGCTCGCCGCGGTCACGGCGGCGTCGCCGCCGACGGTGACCGTGCCGGCCGTCGTGTACGTGGCGCTCGTCGTGACGTTGCCGACGAAGGCTTTCGTGTCCACGTCCAGGTCGAAGTACCCGAGGCCCGCGCCGACGGCGATCTTCTGCGACTCGGCGAGCGCCCCCGTGAACGTGATGAACAGGTTGTCCGCGGCCGCGGCCACGGTCAGGTTGCCGCCGGCGTTGACGACGGCCGTGTCCTCGATGTACGCGTGCGTCGTGCCGGTCACGGGGGTGACGGTGAACGTCCCCTGCACGCCGAACCCCTTGCCGCTCGCCCCGGCGAAGTCCCACGCGATGACGATGAGGTCGTTCTCGGCGTTCACCTCCACGTCGGCCTTCGCGTCGATCCGCACGCCGTCGGCGACGTACGCCTTCGCCAGCATGTCGTGGTCGTGGTGGGCGTACACGCCGCCGATGGCCCCCTCCCCGCCTGCGCTCGTGTAGTCGAACGGGCTGCCCTGCCCCTTGAACCCGCCGAACGTCAGCGACTTCGCCTCCGTCGTCGCCTCGACCTTGACCGATTGCGTCGCCTCCGCGTTCGGCGTGTTCGCGTTGATCGTCGCCCCCTCGCCGATCCACGCCGTGGCGTGGCTCTTGGCGAACACCAGGTCGAAGTTGCCGGACGCGGCGTAGCTCTTGCCCTGGGTGTTGCCGTTCCCGTCCTTCACCTCGCCCGGCTGGGCCGACGCGGACACGAACGACGACGCGAACTCTTGCAGGATGCTCGAGTAGTCCTGGTCCTCGTAGAGGGCCTGGCCCTTCTCCAGTATCCCCTGGATCGCGTCCACGAAGTCGCTGCTCTTCTCGAGCGCCTTGTCGAAGCTCGTGGTGCTGCCGTCGCTGACCCACGGCAGCCCGGTGTCCCGCAGGCCGAGGAGGCCGCCGACGAAGTCGCCGACGCTGACCGGGAACCCGCCGATCTGCGAACTCGCGGCCGTGACCTCGATCTCCCGATCGACGTTGACCGTCGCCTTCGCGCCGATCCACGCCTGCGTGTCCACGGAGTAGTCGGCGTAGATGAACGCGCCGCCGACGGCGTACTTCGAGTTCGCCTCCGCCGACCCGACCGCAGACGCCTGCGGGGCGCTCTCGCTCTCCGCCGCGACGACCAGCTTCCCGCCGTTGACGGTGACGACCGCGTTGTCGCCGACGCTGGCCTTCGTCGTGAGGTCGCTGAACGCGATGACGACGCCGCCGGCGATCTGGAGCGTCGTGCCGGACTCGCCTTCCTGCGACTGGTCGTTCTCGGACTTGTCGTCCTGGTTCTTGTCCTTCGCGTCCGAGAGGAACTCGCGGATCGAGTTGAACGCGTCGAGCGTCGAGCCGCCGGACGACTCCGGGTCCTCGTTATTGACGGACGCCTCGACGCGGTTCTCGACGGCCTGGTTCTCGCCGGTCGCGGTCACCTCCACGTCGCCGTCGGACGTGACCGTGCCGCGGAGGGTGGCGGTCGCCTCTTCGCTGTGGTTCGCCACGACGACGCCGATCGACCCGGCCAGCGACTTCGCCTGCGAGGTCTTCGCGGACGCCTCGTTGACGAACTTGTTGGCCATCGTCGCGCCGACCGTCACGCCGCCGGCGGTGATGACCGTGCCGTCGGCCGTCTCGGCGCGGGAGACGGTGTTGCCGCGGGCCACGGTGATCGCGATCGACGGGCCGGGGATTTGCACCGGGTCGCCGGTCAGCGGGCTGACGACCGACCCGCCGAGGACCTCGATCTCGGCCTCGAGTTCGTTCTCGACCTCGGACGTGAGCGTCAGCGACCCGGCCGCGGTGAGCGTCGCCTTGCCGATCATCGAGTGGGCCTGCACGTCCGACTCGGCCCAGCTGACGCCGAACACGACCGACGGCAGGCTGGACGCCGTCTTGCCGACGGCCTTCGACGTGATCTCGACGTTCCCGGTCGCGTCGATGGTCGCGCCGTCGCCGATGGTGGTCTTCGCCGTCACCGTCGTGAGCGACACCTGCACCGGCCGCGGCAGCCCGCCGAGGAAGTCGAGGACCGGGTTCCAGCTCACCGGCGGGGCGGCGCTCTTCTGGATGTCGCTCTGCTTCTGCGGGCTGGAGACGGCGTTGCCGTCGCGGTCCACGGCCACGAACTGCACGTCGCCGGGGGCCAGGTCGGTGTTCACGCCGCCGACCTTCACGCCCGTGCCGGCCGCGACCGACTGCTCGCGGAGGGCGTTCGACGTGACGAGGACGAGCGACTTGCCGTCCGCGGAGACCTCGGCCACGTCGTACGTGCCGTCGTTCTTTCCGTCCGGCGTGCCGGAGACGAAGATCGTCTTGTCCGCCGCGAACCCGTCCGTCGCCCAGCTGCCCGACGACCGGGTAATCATCGGCCCGCTGCTCGCGTCCGCGGCCCCCGGCACGAAGTCGAGGCCGGTGGTGATCGTCTGGCTCGGCAGCGTCGGCGGGCTGACGGCGAACTTCGCCAGGTCCCACAAGGACAACCGCGACGAGTCGGCCTCCGTCGTGAGCGTGATGTTGCGGCCCTTCAGCACGGCGTTCGCGTCGATGCTGACCGTGGCGGTCGTCTGCTTGTCGTTGAAGAACGGGACCATCGATAGGTCGAGCCGCTGGTCCTTCGCCCGCAGCGCGATGTCCCCGGCCTGGAACCCGGTCGAGGCGTGCGTGAGGATGCGTGCGCCGGCCCCGACGGTGATCGACTTGGCGGCGAACGACAGCCCGCCGGAGTTCGCGGTCGAGTCACCGGTCAGCACGTCGCCGGTGAAGGACCGCGTGTGCAGCGTCGCCCCGGCCCCGACGGTGATCGCGTGCGCGCCGGTCACGGCCATCGCGTGCGAGACGAGCGTGGACCGCGCCCCGAACGTGACGCCGCCGCCGAACGCGACCGTCTCGACGGCGCTCGCGGTGAACGTGCCCGGCAGCGTGACGCCGGCGTTGATCGTGACGGTCTGCGTGTCGCCGGTCGTGCCGAGGACGTTGATCGAGTTGACGGACGCGATGGCGTAGCTGGCCGTCGTGCCGCCGGTGACGGTGATGTCCGACCCGGAGACGGCGAGCGTGGCGGCGTCGTCCGTCGCGTTGAGCGTGACCGTCAGCACGCCGCCGCTCAGCGCCGACGTGACGGCCAGGAGGCTGCGGTCCTCCAGTACGTCGAGGTCGAGCCGCGCGAACGGCCGAGGCTTGTACTTCTTGGAAGACGGGGGGGGACGGTGGGACCGGCGGAATGGGCGAAGCATGGACCGCGGCTCGATTGCGTTCGAGGGATGGAGGCAACCCGCGGTACGTGCATCGCTCCTAATTCACGCGCGAACTCAACGAGGGCGACTACGGAACGTGGGCTGTCGTGTCTCTAACACACGGTTGCAAGTGGCGATGGAGGACGGCGGGAAATTATCCCGGCATTTTCCGGCCGCGGACCCCCGACTGAAAAATTGAACCCCGGCCGTATCCCCCGCGGGGTCGAAACTCCGCTGTCGGTCGCAATCTGGGGAGGGTGGGAAACTGGGTTGTAAACCGCGACCGCGGGCCGTCACTTCGTCGTGACGGCCCACTTGTCGCCGGCCTTCGCGACCGTCAGCTTCTGCCCGGTCGTCGGCTTCACGGCCTCGCCCGGTGCGTCCGGCTTCGTGCCGGGCCACCGGAACGTTACCGTCGGCGGGCGGCAGACGGCGTGCGTCCGCGTGACCCGCGGGTCGAGCTTGTACGACTGGTCGCCGACCGTGTACTCGACCGCCTCCTCGGCCGTGTTCTCGACCTCGAACGCGATCGCGTCCGCCTTCGGCCGCCCGAACACCTGCACCGCGTAGTAGTGCCCCGTCTTCTCGCTCCGGGCCACGGCCGCGCCCAGCTCCGTCGCGTCCGGGTCGAGCATGTTCTTCTTGTGCCCCGGCGAGTTCTCCCACCCGGTCATGAATTTGTCCGTCAGCTTCTCGGCCGTGAACCCCTCGGTGCTGAACGCGTAGGCGATGTTCTCCAGCACGAGGCAGTATTCGTACTTCTCCTTCGCCACGCGGTCGGCCGGGCGAGTCCCGTCGGCGGTGTGGCCGTACCGGTCCTCCTTCGCCATGTACGCGGCGAAGGACTGGGCGGCGGCCTGGAGCTTGTCGTTGGCCTTGAGCGCGGCCGCGCCGGCCGGCTTGCGGAGGGCGTTCGTCTTTTCAAGGATGGCGGTGCCGACCTTCGCCAGGTCCGGCGGCGGGTTCTTGTCCGGAACGGCCGGGGGCTGGATGACCTCCACCTCTTCTTTGGGCGCGTCCTGCCCGCGGGCGGGGCCGACGGCCGCGAGCAGTACGACGAGTACGAAGCGGTACATGGGAGGGTCCCCGGTCGAGCGACGTGTCGGCCTGTTGATTGGCAAAAATGGTGCCGGCACGAGCCCGACGCACAGGAGGCGAGTTCGTAGGGCGGGTCAAGGCTTTGCGCCGACCCGCCGGGGAGCGGGGGCGTCGGCGGGTCGGCGGGTCGGCGCAAAGCCTTGACCCGCCCTACGGGGCGCGGCGGCTCAGCCGCCAGATCGCGACGAGCACGGCCGCGTCGAGAATCAAATGGAACGGGAACACCCAGAGCGGGTGCGGCGACTCGATCACCGCCGCGAGCGGGCCGGTCGGCGGGCCGCCGGCTTCCACCAGCAGGCCCCACTGCTTGAGCACCCACCTCATGCTTTCGAGGTTCGCGTAGGCCACGAACGCGAACCCGGCCATGAGGCCGACGCGGACCGGCTTCCGCTCGCGGACGGCCGGGACGAGCGCGGCCGCCGCGAGCGTCGCCACCACGACGGCGACGTAGAAGTTCCACAGCCACAGCAGCTGGTCGGACCGGGCGAACGCGCGGTCGGTCAATTCGAGGACGGACACGGCACGGCCTCCGGGCGGGCGGCGAGCCGCCACGCTTCCACCCGCGGCGGCGACGGGGGAACCGCGAGGCTTCGCACGAGTAGCACCAGGAACAGGATCGCCGCCGTCGGCTGGGCCGTCCGCATCGGCAGCACGTCGCCGCCGGGGAACAGCCCCCGCAGGATGGGCAGGGTAAACAAGAAGACGACCCCGAAAGCCCACGCACGAACGGGCGCGGGCAGGAACAGCGCCGCCACCACCGGCGCGACGAGCGTGTACGTGGCGTTCTCCGTGGCCGGGCCGAACAGCGTCATCCACACGCACCCGACGGCCAGCGCGAACGCCGCCGGGTCCGCCGCCCGCCGCCTCGCGAGCCACACGCAGGCCGCGAGCGCCAGCCCGGCGACCGCGGACGCCAGCTGCGTCGCCGCGGCCGGGACGCGCACGTCGAGCCACGCGCGGGGGATCATCGTCCAGTCCCACGCCGGCCGGTCGAGGATTTCCCGGTACCGCCCTTCCAGTTCCACGAATGCGACGAACGTGCGGTGCATGTCGAGCACGTACCCCGGCGACTGACACAGGAACGGCAGCACAGCGGCGGCCGCGACCGCCGGGACGAGCCGGAGGGCGAGCCGCGGCTTCACGACGCAGAACAGCAGCCCGACGGCGAGCGGGTAGACTTTGAAGAAACTCGCGAACGCGACCCACGCGGCGGCCCGCCAGAGGCGGTCGCGCTCGACGTTCGCGGCCGCGTGCAGCAGGCAGCCGACGAGCAGGACGTTCACCTGGCCGTTGTTGAAGCTGGGGATGACGAGTACCGCCGCGACGACGGCGAACGGGCCGAGCGGCTCCGGCCGATGCCGCACCCACGCGGCGAGGCCGGCGAGGTAGACGGCGACGCCGAGCAGCCGCCACAGGACGCCGGCGGTCTTTTCCGGGAGCAGCGACCACGGGGCGAAGAACGCGGCGACGCCGGGCGGGTTGCGGTACACGTCCAGCGGCCACGCGCCGGCGTAGACGTTTTCCCCGGCCAGCCACCGCTCGCCGGCCTTCAAGTAGATCGGCACGACCGTCGCCGACCGCGGCGACGCGACGGCGACCCGCCCGACGACGGCCGCGACGAGGACGACCCACGCGACCACGGCCCAGCGGGGCAAGCGACGGAAGAAAGATACTAAAGGTGTCCGCGGGTCTTGGCTTTGTTCCCTCCCCCCTTGGGGGGGAGGGTTAGGGAGGGGGG
>NZ_JCABYM010000105.1:0-2055 GCF_059499385.1 Limnoglobus sp.
CCGCCGCTACCGGCACCTGTTCCCGCACCAGCAGCGGCAGGTGCTCTGCCAGGTGTTCGGCGGTTGAGTCCGGGGGGCGGGCCGTGCTACTCGTGGGGGATGCCGAAAGCCTACGTCGGAGTCGCATCGAAGCAGGGTCTCGCCGCCTTCCACCCGGAGCGCGACGACACCTTGTCGTTCGTGCGCCGCTTCGGCGTAACCCACGCCGGCAGCGTCGGGTTCTGGGCCGTGCTCGGCGACTCGGACGCCCGCCGGGTGCGGGCGCTCCTCCGCTGGGGACACCGGCGGGAGGCGCTCCGGCTGCTCGACCGCTCGGCCAGGGAAGTCGGCCGCATCATGCCCACCGACCTCTGTCGCTCCCGAGTCCACTGACGGGCAAATCGTCCCACGGCCTGTGGGACTATTCCGCGAGCGACGCCTCCGATGAGGAACGCCACGCCGCGTCCGCACGCGAGGGGCGACGGCTGGCGTAAGACTCTCCCGCCCTTGGGATAGGCAAGAATACTGCTCCAGGGAGATACAGCGGTGTTAGTCGGGGGTTCCTGGCGGACGGGCCGCGAGCGCCCGCTTCGTCCGCTCGACCTCGGCCCGCAGCTCGTCCTCGGCGGGCAGGTCGGTCAGGTACTTGGACGCGAACACCCGGGCGTTGATCCCGCCCATCGCGTACCGCACCACCGTGTCGCTCTTCTCACTGCACAGTATAAGGCCGACCGGCGGGTTCTCGCCCGGCTCGGTGAGGTGTTCCTTCGCGTAGTTCAGGTAGAGGTTCATCTGGCCGGCGTCGGCGTGCGAGAACGGGCCGATCTTGAGGTCGATGACCACCAGGCACCGGAGCCGGCGGTGGAACAGGAGCAGGTCGATCTTGTACCACTGCGCGTCGATCCGGACCTTCTGCTGCCGGGAGACGAAGGTGAACCCGCGGCCGAGTTCGAGGAGGAACGCTTCGAGGTGCCGGACGATGGCCTCCTCCAGCTCGCCCTCGCCGTACTCGCTCGTCAGGTTCAGGAACTCCAGGACGTAGGGGTCGCGGACCAGCTCGTCCGCCGTCACCAGGTCGGCCGGCGTCGGGGTGCCGGCCTTGGCGAGCAGCGCGTCCTTCTGCTTCGCCCCGCGGAGCCGCTCGTAGAACTGCGTGCCGATCTGCCGGTCGAGCTGGCGGACCGACCACCCGCCCTTGATCGCCTCGTCCTCGTAGAACCGGCGGGCCGCGGGGTCCGGCACCGTCATCAGGCGGACGTAGTGCGACCACGGGAGCGGGAAGGCGTCGGGGGCGAGCGGGGCGGGGGAAATTGCAGACACCGTCTGCAATTTCTCGGCCTCGGGTGATCTGACCCGGAACTGGAACGTGCCGGCCGCCGGCCCGATCTCCCAACCCAGGTAGAAGGCCCGCATCGAGAACAGGTTCCGCCAGCCGAACCCCCGCCCGTGCTTCTTGGACAGGTCCGCTCCGAGCCGCTTGAGCAGTTCCTCGCCGTAGCCCGCCCGGACCTCGCCACCTTGCTCGAACTCGACCACCCGGCGGCCGACCTCCCAATACGTCGCCGTCAGCACCGCGTTCACCGCGCGGGCGACGGACCGCCGGGACTGGTCGAGCAGCGCCGACAGCCCGGAGAGGAGGCCGTCGTAGTCGCCCCCGCCGGTCGGCACGAGTTGATTCGGTTTCTGTTGTTTTCGCTTCGCCATCGGTCCAACCGTTCCCTCCGGCCGAGAGCGTACCTGCGGAGGGGCCGGACGGGCAAGGCGGGTTTCGGTGCGAGCGTGGCGAACGGTCGGGTCGTGGGCGAGAGGGCGGTGGTGCAGGGCTAACCTCTCGCGGTCGTGGTGCCGGTGACGAGCGGGTCGTCACGGCGAGAACCTTCCGTGGTGTTGTGTATCGCCGTCACTCGCCGTCGGGCCGGGCGAGGGAGCGGAGGACGTCGGTCAGCTCGGCCTCCGTGAGCGTCCAGCCGTCCGCCGGGAGCCGGCCGACGACGCGGAACTTGAGCCGCTGGTAGACGCCGAGGGCGGCCTCGTCGTCGCCCAGCACGTCCGCCGCGAGGGCGAGCGCGAGCTGAG
>NZ_JCABYM010000106.1:0-5194 GCF_059499385.1 Limnoglobus sp.
ACGTGGTGGACAGCCCGCACGGCGGCGGCAAGATTCCGCTCATGCCGAACTACCTTGTCAGCATGAGCGACGACGCCGTCGTCCTCCGCAATTACGAGGGGATGCTCATCCGCTACCAGGCGGAGGACAAGAGCACCCCGGAAGCCCCGACGCCGACCCGCGGCGTGAGCGGCCTCTTGCAGGGCGACAAGACCTCGCTGATGCCGGAAGGCAACGAGCGGATGGCCCGCCGGCGGAAGAAGCTGCAGGTGATCGACCCCGGCTACGAGGCCGGCGGGTGCGGCGACGGCGAGAAGCCGGCCGAGCCGATCTTGCCGCTGTCGATCATCCGCAAGGCGACGCCGAAGCGGAAGCCGGTCAAGGCCGTCAAGAACGGCAAGAACGGCCACCACGCGGTGACGAGTTAGCAAGAACGGCCACAGATAAACACAGAGAGCACGGATCAGACATAAAAATGTTTTGATCCGTGCTCTCTGTGTTTATCTGTGGCTCAATTTTTGGTGAGTTATGAATTTCGGCATCGCCTTCGACCTGAAGCCGGACGAGCCACTGCCCGCCGACGCGCCGGACGACCTGTACGAGGAGTTCGACGCGCCGGTCACCATCCAGGCGATCACCGCCGTGCTAGAGAAGATGGGCCACACGGTCACGCACCTGCACGACGGCGAGGCGTTCCTCGAAAAGGTCCTGTGGGCGAAGCCGGACTTCGTGTTCAACTTCGCCGAGGGCACCGGCGTCGGCCGCTCGCGGGAGGCCCGCGTCCCGGCCGTCTGCGAGATGCTCGGCATCCCGTACACCGGGTCGGACCCGCTCGCGCTGGCCGTCGCGCTGGACAAGGATTTGACCCGCCGGCTGGTGCAGACGGCCGACGTGGTCGTCCCGAAGGGCCTAACGCTGAAGTTCGACGCGACGCCCTACGACGGCGACTACGCCGAGTTCCCGGCCGTGCTGGAGGCGAGCGGGTTGCCGCTGCCGGTGATCGCGAAGCCGACGTTCGAGGGGTCGAGCAAGGGCGTCCGCAACCGCTGCCTGATCCGCACGCCGGAGGAGTTCGGCCCGACCGTGATGAAGCTGTGGGAGGAGTACCGCCAGCCGGTGCTCGTGGAGGAGTTCATCACCGGAACGGAGGTGACGGTCGGCGTCATCGGCAACGACCCGCCGCAAGTCTTCGGCGTCATGTCGATCGCGCCGCGGGAGCAAACGGAACACTTCGTCTACAGCCTGGAGGTGAAGCGGGAGTACCTCAACCTCGTCGATTACGCCTGCCCGCCGGCGCTGCCGGTGGCGGTGCTGCGGGACATCGAGGCGGCGGCGCTGACGGTGTTCGACCTGCTCGGCTGCCGGGACGTGGCCCGGCTGGACTTCCGCGTCCGCGACGGCGTGCCGTACTTCATCGAGATCAACCCGCTGCCGGGGCTGAACCCGGAGTCGAGCGACCTCGTCATCATGGCGAACCTCCTCGGCGTCACGCACGCGGACTTGGTGACGCGAATCGTGACGGCCGCCATCGACCGCACGCCGCGGTGATTTCATTTTGCATATTTCATTTCGCTATTTTGAATTGGTCCAGGTCATGAAACCCGCCGAACGGAACCACCCGTCATGCGCCTCCCCCGCGTCACGATCCTGTACAACGAGCCGACGCTGCCCCCGGACCACCCGGACGCGGACTCCGAACACGACGTTCTCGACACGGTCGATGTCGTCTCGAAAATCCTGCTCGACGCCGGCCTACCGTTCGCCCGCCTCGGCGTCGGGACCGACCCGGCCGCGATCATCGACGGGCTGAAGGCGCAGGCCCCGGACGTGGTGTTCAACGTCTACGAGGGCACGGCCGCGTGGGGCGAGAGCGAAACCTACGTCGCCGGGCTGCTCGAACTGCTCAAGATTCCGTTCACCGGCTCGTCCGTGCAGCCGATCCTCGTCGCGAAGTCGAAGACGCTGACGAAGCAGCTGCTGCAAACGGCCGGGCTGCCGACGGCGAAGTTCTTCATGCTCGACGCGCTGCCGGTCCCGCCGTGCCCGCTCCCGTGGCCGGTGATCGTGAAGCCGGCGCTGCAGGACGCGAGCGTCGGCATCGACCAGAACGCCGTCGTCACGACGCAGGCGGCGCTCGAGGCCCGAGTGAAGCACGTCCTGGACACCTACGGCCCGCCGGTGCTGGTCGAGCAGTTCGTCCGCGGGCGGGAGTTCCACATCAGCGTCTGGAACCGCGACGGCACGGCGGTCACGCTGCCGTTCACGGAGATCGTGTTCCTGGAACAAGAAGGCGACGACCCGATCTGGCCGATCGTCAGCTTCGACGCGAAGTGGAAGCCGGACTCGCGGGACTACAAGGCCACGCCGGTGAAGAACCCGCCCGACCCCATCGACCCGGAGGTCGAAAAAAAGCTTAGCGACGTGTGCGTCCGCGCGAGCGAGCTGGTCGGCTACCGCGATTACGCCCGCGTGGACGTGCGGCTGACGGCCGCCGGCGAGCCGTACATCCTGGAGGTGAACCCGAACCCCTGCATCAACCCGCTCGCCGGCGTCGCGGCGGCGCTGGCGACGGCGAACATCCCGTACCCGGAGTTCATCCTCGGGCTGGTGAACTCGGCTTTGCGTCGGGGGCCAAGGCCGGAACTGGCCGACGGGTGGGAAACGAGGAAGGCCGTCGAGCCGCCGGCGGTCGTTCCGGCGCTGCCGGCCGGCTGGCGGGTGCGGCCGGCGAGCGCGGCCGAGGGGCCGCCGGCCCTGGCGTGGATCGACGAGGCGCTGTGGAAGGAGTGCGAGCCGGTCGGGACGGACTTCGGCGTCGTGCTGACGAACGGCTCCGCCGTCGGCGGCGTGGCGTTCGCGAGTGTGGAGAACGTCCGGCACGGCGTCTACCGCCTCGACTTCGTCGCCGTCGATCCGGCGCTGCGGCGGCAGGGCTGCGGCCGGGCGATGCTGGCGGAACTGGAGAAGCAAATCGCGGCCGCCGGCGGCCGGTTCGTGGCGGCGAGCTTCACGTCCGCCCCGGCGACCGGCGGGCTTCGGCAGTTCCTGCTCCGGTGCGGGTACGCGACGTGCGGCGAGGTTCCGGACTACTACCGCGACCAGTGCTCGCGGCTGACGTTCGCGAAGGTGTTGAAGGCCGAAAGCCCCGGCACGGCCGTGCCGGGGCTTTCGATCACTCCAGCGCCTTGAGCAACTCCGCGGGCGTGGTCTTTTCGATAATCTTCAAAAAATCCTCCGTGTACGAGCCGCCGGCGGGTTTGAACGCCTCGCGAACTTGCACGACGCCGAGGGGCTTGCCGCCGGCCGAGACGCCGCCGGCGATCACGACCCGTTTCATCCCCAGGGCGGCGATGTGGCCCACGTCCCCGACGCTTCGAAGCACGGAGGGAACCATCGTGCCCAGCCGCTGCCCGAAGTAGGGTTCGTCCGTCACGAAGCTGGCCAGCGTGTTAACGGCGACGGCCTTCGTGACGCGCCGCTCGGTCGCGGCCGCACAGAGGGCGATCAACCCGGCCGGTCCGTCACCGATGACCACGATATCCTTCGACTCCTCCTGGGCCGCCAGCCGCGACACGTCGTTGACCCACTGGCCCAGCAGCGGCCGGCCGATCCACAACGCCCACTCCGCGGAGTTGTGATCCGGTGCCCGTCCGATGACATCTCCCTTCACGGCGGTGCCGCCCGCCGCCCGCGGTTCCAACACGACGAGCCGATGCCCCGCCGAGCGAATAGCTTCCGCCAACGCGCCTTTCGCCACCTTTTCGCGGTCCTCGAAACTCACGAGTATCACCGCGGTGCCGGTCTTGCCGGCGAAGGCGGAAGCCGTCAAGCGCGGTTCGTGCGTGTCGTCCGTGGGTAGTCGTAGAAGTTTCACCAGACTCATGGTGCGATCGTCGCGATTGCGATTGACCGCCAGCAGCTTCTTTCCCTCCGCGGCCGCGAACTTCGGCAGCGTCACGAAGTCGTCCGGCCGCGTGTCGCCGGGGTAGCACCGCAAGTCCTCCGGCTTCTCCGGCTTCACCTCCGGCTCCTTCACCGGCGAGCCGTCGCCCTCGCCCTTGAGGTGCAGCGTCATCCAGCCGTACATCGCCTCCCGCATCGCCCGGTTGTAATCGTGGCCGCTCTCGAAGACCGCGTGCTGGAGGCTCGCCTCCTTGCCGTGCAGCTTGAACACCGGCTTCGCGGCCGCGATCGACACCTTCGCCGCGTCCACGGAGAACTGCGGGGCGTCCTTCGTCGCGCTCACGACCATGAGCGCCCGCGGGGCGACCATCGCGAGCAGGCCGGACTCTTCCGTGAACGTCAGCGCCCCCGGCACGACCTCGCACAGGCAGCACGCCGCGCCGAGGTACGCCTGGTAGTTGCCGACGGAACAGACCGGCACGGCCGCCTTCAGCCGCTCGTCCATCGCGGCGGCGTACATCGTCTGGTTGCCGCCGCCGCTCGCGCCGGTGACGCCGATTCGCTTGCCGTCCACCTCCGGCCGCGTCAGCAGGTAATCGACGGCCCGCATGTTCTCGTAGACTTGTAGCCCGGACAGCGGCAGGCCGACGGGCAGGAGCGTGGCCGCGACCATCTCGCCGTGGTACTCGCCGAGGTTCTTCGTGATGCCCCGCTCCCCCGCGCCGAAGGCGTCCACGCACAGGACGAAGAACCCGAGTTTCGTCGCCCCGATGCACCGGGCCTGCACCACCGGGTCTTGCTTCGCCCCCTTCCAGTGGCCGTGGACCATCAGGAGGGCCGGGAGCTTGCCCTTCTTGTCCGGGACGTAGGCGTTCGCCGTCATCCGCACGCCGGGCCGCGTCTGGAACGTGACCTTCTCGACCGTGTAGCCGTCGCGCTTCAACTCGCCGTGCTTCCGCACGGCGAGGTCGCACGGTTTCTCCGGGAACCCGCCCCACGCGGCGAGCAGCTTCGTGCGGAGGTCGGCCCGCTGCGCCGTCCAGTCGGCGAGCGTCGTCGGCGGCTTGTCGTTCTGGCGGAGGGCCTTCGCCTGGGCCTTCACGAAGTCGAGGAACTGCGTGGACGGCCCGTCGGCGGCGAGCAAGAGCGGCAACAGCAGGGCGGGGACGAATCGCATGAGGTGATCTCCGGCGGGGTGGGTTTTTATATAGCCGCCGGCTTGCCGGCGGGGTTTTTGGGAGCCGCAAACCCCCCCGGCAAGCCGGCGGCGATATGGGGCCGGGCGATTCCGAAAATCCGCGGGTTGGGGGGA